>NZ_SCMZ01000005.1:0-123428 GCF_005503285.1 Sphingomonas sp. 2SG | reverse complement strand
GCGTCAGGCGATGAGGCTGACCCGGCCGCCGGCATGCCGCTCCAGCCGGCCGGCGAGTTCGAGTTCGAGCAATACCGTCTGGACGATCGCCGGGGCGAGGCCGCTCTGGCGGAACAGTTCGTCGACCGGGACGGGCGCCGGGCCGAGCAAGGCGGTGATGCGGGTGCGGTCGGCGTCGCTCGCATCCGCCGGGGGCGGGGCGGCGTAAGGCGACGCGGGCGCGCGGACGGCGCGGGGATCGATCGGGCGGAGCTGTTCGAGGACGTCGGCGGCGGTTTGGATCAAGGTCGCGCCGTCGCGGATCAACTGGTTGCAGCCCTGCGCGCGCGGGTCGAGCGGGCTGCCGGGCACCGCCATGACCTCGCGGCCCATCTCGCCCGCCAGCCGCGCGGTGATCAGCGAGCCCGAGCGCGGCGCCGCCTCGACCACCACGGTGCCGAGCGCGAGGCCGGCGATGATCCGGTTGCGCGACGGGAAATGGCGGGCGAGCGGCTGGGTGCCGGGCGGCTGTTCGGCGATCAGCAGCGCCTCGCTCGCCACCTGGTCCTGCAACGCGGCGTTTTCCGGCGGGAAGGCCACGTCGATGCCGCTGGCGATGACGCCGATCGTGCGCGGCAGCGCGCCGACGTGCGCGGCGGTGTCGATGCCGCGGGCGAGGCCGGAGACGATCGTCGCACCCTCCGCGGCAAGGTCGTGCGCGAGGCTGCGCGCGAAGCGGCACGCCGCCGCGGAGGCGTTGCGCGCGCCGACGATCGCCACCGTCGTCCGGCTTGCCAGCGGGAGGTCGCCGCGCAGGATCAGCGCGGGCGGGGCGGTGTCGATCTGGGCGAGCAGCGGCGGATAGTCGGGATCGTCGAGGAACAGATAGCGCGCGCCGAGCCGCGTCGTCGCCGCCATCTCGCGCTCGACCGCGGCGCGTTCGGCGATGCGTGGCGGGGCGCCGCCGCCGCGGCGGGCGAGCGTCGGCAGCATGTCGAGCGCCGCCTCGGCGGTGCCGAAGCGGGCGAGCAACTGGCGCCAGGTGACCGGGCCGATCCCGGTGGTACGAAGGAGACGGAGGCGCGCGACATCGCGCTCAGCCATCGCGGAGCGCATTCGTTTCCTCGCCGTCGCGCGCGCCGCCGATGCGCGGCTCGGTCCCGGCGAGCAGCCGCTCGATATTGTCGCGATGCTTCCACAGCACGATCGCGGCGAGCGCGAGCAGCAGCATGACGAGATCGAACCGCCCGAACAGCGCGCCGCTGACCGGTGCGCTGACCGCCGCGGCCATGCCGGCGACCGAGGAGATGCGCAGGCTGGCGAGCAGGCCGAGCCAGACGGCCGCATAGACGAGGCCCATCGGCCAGTGCAGCGCGAGGACGATGCCCATCAGCGTCGCGACGCCCTTGCCGCCCTTGAAGCGCAGCCAGATCGGGTAGCAATGGCCGACGAACGCCGCCGCTGCGGCGATCATGCCGTCGCCGGGGAACAGCCATTCCGCCAGCCACACCGCCGCCGCGCCCTTGGCGAGATCGAGCAGCAAGGTCGCCGCCGCCAGCCCCTTGCGGCCGGTCCGCAGGACGTTGGTGGCACCGATATTGCCCGAGCCGATGCTGCGCAGGTCGCCCGCGCCCGCCAGCCGGGTGAGGATGACGCCGAACGGGATCGACCCCAGCACATAGCCGAGCAGCAGCGCGCACGCCGGCGCGATCCAGAGTATGTGCGTATCCAAAGCTGCCCCGTCCTCCCCGGCGGATCATAGCGGGTCCGGGGCGGTTTCGCCAATGGGCGCTTCCTGATCTCGATCAAGGTTGGCGCGTCGCGTGGCGGCGGCTTATGGACGCGGCGATGGATGATGCGCCGATCCTGTTCTTCGATTCGGGTGTCGGCGGCCTGTCGGTGGTCGCACCGACGCGCGTGCTGCTGCCGCGCGCGCCGATCGTCTACGCCGCCGATTCCGCCGGATTTCCCTATGGGATCAAGAGCGAGGCGGAGATTGCGGCGCGGGTGCCGGCGCTGCTCGGGCGGCTGGTGGAGCGGTATCGGCCGCGGCTGGTGGTGATCGCCTGCAACACCGCCTCGACGATCGCGCTGCCGGTGGTGCGCGCGGCGCTCGACGTGCCGGTGGTCGGCACGGTGCCGGCGATCAAGCCCGCCGCGGCGCTGAGCCGCAGCCGGGTGATCGGCGTGCTCGGCACCGAGGCGACGGTGCGTCAGGCCTATGTCGATGATCTCGCGGCGCGGTTCGCCGGGGATTGCACGGTGCTGCGGCATGGCTCGGCGGAACTGGTGCGGCTGGCGGAGGCGAAACTGGCGGGGGCGACGGCCGATCCGGTGCGCTATCGCGCGGTGCTCGGCGGGCTGTTCGATCAGCCAGAGGGCGCGCGGATCGACGTGATCGTCAATGCCTGTACGCATTTCCCGCTGGTCGCGGCGGAACTGGCGGCGGCGGCGCCGGCCGGCGTGCACTTCGTGGATGGCGGCCCGGGGATCGCGCGGCGGATCGCTTTCCTGACCGAGGGGCAGGGCTGGCCCGCGGGCGAGTCGGTGCATCGCGCGGTGTTCACGCGGCTGGGCGACGCGGAGCGGGCGCTGGCGCCGGCGCTGGCGGATTATGGAATCGGGACGATCGAGGGGCTTTGAGTCGTACCGGCCGGCGGGTGGAGCGTCGGCTCTTTTGTCCCACCGTTCGCCCTGAGCCTGTCGAAGGGCGGTGCCCCGTACGGAACGACCGCCTATGGCACGGGCGCTTCGACAGGCTCAGCGCGAACGCTTCGACAGGCTCAGCGCGAACGGTGGGGTGTGGGGCGGGCGTTTCTTCCGCCAGCATCCATCCCTGTGCCGGTCGACGGGTCGTGCCGCGCCCGCCCCGTGAGGGTGGGACAAAATGTCCAGCCTGCCGATCACGCTGAGCGCTTTTATCCACTGGCAAGCCCGTCGCCGCATCGGTACATGGTGCCCATGAGCAGCGACGGTACCGACGTACGCGTGGATTATTCGCGCGTCTTCACCCAGGCGATCGATCGCCTGCACAGCGAGGGCCGGTATCGGGTCTTCATCGACATCCTCCGCAACAAGGGCGCCTTCCCGAACGCGCGCTGCTTCGCCGGCCATAACGGGCCCAAGCCGATCACCGTCTGGTGCTCGAACGACTATCTCGCGATGGGCCAGCATCCGAAGGTGATCGCGGCGATGGAAGAGGCGCTGCACGACGTCGGCGCCGGTTCGGGCGGCACGCGCAACATCGGCGGCAACACCCATTATCACGTCGATCTCGAGCACGAGCTCGCCGACCTGCACGGCAAGGAAGGCGCGCTGCTGTTCACCAGCGGCTATGTCTCGAACGAGGCGACGCTGTCGACGCTCGCCAAGATCCTGCCGGGCTGCGTGATCTTCTCGGACGAGCTCAACCACGCCTCGATGATCGCCGGCATCCGCAACGCCGGCTGCGAGAAGCGCATCTTCCGCCACAACGATCTCGCGCATCTCGAGGAACTGCTCGCCGCCGAGGATCCGACGGTGCCGAAGCTGATCGCGTTCGAGAGCGTCTATTCGATGGAGGCCGACGTCGCGCCGATCGCGGCGATCTGCGACCTCGCCGACAAATACAATGCGCTGACCTATCTCGACGAGGTCCATGCGGTCGGCATGTACGGCGCACGCGGCGGCGGCATTTCGGAAGCCGAGGGCGTCGCCGACCGGCTGACGATCATCGAGGGTACGCTCGGCAAGGCGTTCGGCGTGATGGGCGGCTATATCGCCGCCGACCAGACGATCATCGACGTGATCCGCAGCTATGCGCCGGGGTTCATCTTCACGACCTCGCTGTCGCCGGTGCTGGTCGCGGGCGTGCTTGCCAGCGTCCGCCACCTCAAGGCGTCGAGCGTCGAGCGCGAGGGCCAGCAGGCGTCGGCGACGCTGCTCAAGACGATGCTGAGCGAGGCGGGGCTGCCGGTGATGCTCGGCAGCACGCATATCGTGCCGATCCTCGTCGGCGATCCGGTCAAGGCGAAGCGGATCAGCGATATCCTGCTCGCCGAATATGGCGTCTACGTGCAGCCGATCAATTATCCCACCGTGCCGCGCGGCACCGAGCGGCTGCGCTTCACCCCCGGCCCGAGCCACACGCCCGAGATGATGCGCGAGCTGACCGACGCGCTGGTCGAGATCTGGAGCCGGCTCGCCTTGCGAAAGGCGGCCTGACGCGGCGTCCGGGCGTCGCCGGTGTTCGGTGGGGTTCAGGACCATCGAATATCGCGGCGGCAGCGAGGTTCGGTTAGTTTCTTCCTCAGACCCGTCACCCCGGACTCGTTCGAGACTTTGCGAAAGTCCCGATCCGGTGAATCAGCCCAGTGCTCCTGCGAAAGCAGGAGCCCAGAGCCAATCTGAACAACGCTTCATGGCGTTCGGGACTCCTGGGCTCCTGCGTTCGCAGGAGCACTGAGTGACTTTCGTAGAGGTCTGGAACAAGTCGAGGTTCCCTTCCGCGGCGAGGGGAACGGCTAAGAAATACACCTTACTCTTGCGGCCCGGTGGACCCCGGAACAAGTCCGGGGTGACGGGGTGGGTTGGGAAAGCGTCCGGCCCATGCGACGGAGCCCGGCGAAGTCGGGCAACGGCGTGTAGCCGCCCGCGCGATCAGCTGGCCGACAGGCCGCAGATGATCCCGCAGAGGATCGTCAGCCCGCCGAGCCCGATCGACAGCGGCACGCGCAGCGTCATCCAGCCGGTGGGGGCGTGGGCGGACTCGACCAGGCGGCGGTCGATCAGCAGCGTGGTGATCACCGCCGAGCCCATCAGCACCAGCGCGAGGCCCAGTGGCAGCACATGCGCGATCGACAGCAGGATCAGCAGCGCGCCGAACAGCGACGGCAGCACCGCCAGCGTCGCGATCCGGCCCTGATCGCGGCCGCTGCGCATCGCGAAGCCCCACCAGATGCCGCCGAGGAAGCTGAGGATCAGCGCCGCATAGGCGAAGGCGAACATCGGCCCGACATCGCTTTCGGCGGAAAAGAAGCAGGTGGCGACCGCGGCGATCTGCGGGAACAGCCCGGCATAGCCGAGGATCAGCGGCGATTCGCCGACGCTGCCGCGGGCGGAGACGGGATCAGCCATGCCGGCGAGCGCGGGAGCGAGGAACTTGCGGCATATTCTTATCCTGCATTGCGTGGTTGGCTTAGCGCGCGAGCGACGCGCTACGTTCCGCAACAGGTGTGGCATTTGCCGGTGTCCCCCGCTAAGGCGCCCTGACCGCCCATCATCGTCACGGGACGTCACCCTTGCGCATCGCCTTCGCCTCCGATCACGCCGCCGTCGCGCTGAAGGCGCTGCTGGTCGATCATGCCGGCACGCTCGGCCATGCGGCGATCGATCTCGGGCCGGACAGCGATGCGCGCGTCGACTATCCCGATTACGGCTACAAGCTGGCCCGCGCCGTCGCGGCGGGCGAGGCCGATTTCGGCGTCGCTTTGTGCGGATCGGGGATCGGCATCTCGATCGCGGTCAACCGCGAGCCGGCCTGCCGCTGCGCACTCGTCTCCGAACCGCTGTCGGCGGCGCTGGCGCGCCAGCACAACGACGCCAACGTCCTCGCGATGGGCGCGCGGCTGATCGGCCCCGATCTCGCCAAGGCCTGTCTCGAAGCCTTCCTCGCCGCCCCGTTCGAGGGTGGCCGTCACCAGAACCGCGTCGACAAATTGTCGCGAAAGGACTGATCCCATGAGCACCCAGCCCACCGATTTCAGCGATATCCGCCACACCGGCTTCTTCAGCCAAGCGCTCGCCGACGCCGATCCCGCGGTGTTCGCCGGCATCGCGCACGAACTGGAGCGCGAGCAGACGCAGATCGAGCTGATCGCGTCGGAGAATATCGTCTCCAAGGCGGTGCTGGAGGCGCAGGGCTCGGTCTTCACCAACAAATATGCCGAGGGCTATCCGGGCAAGCGCTATTATCAGGGCTGCGCGCCGTCGGACGAGGTCGAGAGCCTCGCGATCGAGCGGGCCAAGCAGATCTTCGGCTGCGGCTTCGTCAACGTCCAGCCGCATTCGGGCGCGCAGGCGAACGGCGCGGTGATGCTCGCGCTGGTCAAGCCGGGCGAGACGATCCTCGGCATGAGCCTCGACGCCGGCGGCCACCTCACCCATGGCGCACGCGCGGCGATGAGCGGCAAGTGGTTCAACGCGATCCAGTACGGCGTCGATCCGGTGACGCATCTGATCGATTACGATCAGGTCGAGCGCCTCGCTGTCGAGCATAGCCCGAAGCTCATCATCGCCGGCGGCAGCGCCTATCCGCGCACGATCGACTTCGCGCGCTTCCGCGAGATCGCCGACAAGGTCGGCGCGTACTTCATGGTCGACATGGCGCATTTCGCCGGCATCGTCGCCGCCGGCCTGCATCCGACACCGTTCGGCCATGCGCACGTCGTCACCACGACGACGCACAAGACGCTGCGTGGGCCGCGGGGCGGCATGATCATGACCGACGACGAGGCGCTGGCCAAGAAGATCAACTCGGCGGTGTTCCCGGGGCTGCAGGGCGGGCCGCTTATGCACGTCATCGCCGCCAAGGCGGTCGCGTTCGGCGAGGCGCTCCAGCCGGGCTACAAGAGCTATATCGCCGCGGTGGTCGAGAACGCCAAGGTGCTTGCCGCGACGCTGAAGGAGCGCGGCTCGGACGTCGTCTCGGGCGGCACCGACACGCATCTTGCGCTGATCGACCTCACCCCGCTCGGCATCACCGGCAAGGACGCCGACGAGGCGCTGGAGCGCGCGGGCATCACCTGCAACAAGAACGGCATTCCCAACGATCCGCTGCCGCCGGTCAAGACCAGCGGCATCCGCGTCGGCTCGCCCGCCGGCACCACGCGCGGCTTCGGCCCCGCCGAATTCCGCGAGATCGGCAACATGGTCGCCGACGTGCTCGACGGTTTGGCCAAGAAGGGCGAACATGGGGACCCCGAGGTCGAGGCGAACGTTCGGCAGCGTGTACGCACGCTGTGCGCACGCTTCCCCATCTACGAAGGATAACACCATGTCGAAGATCGAAGAGGTCCAGGCGACCGTCAAGAACACCCCCGGCCTCGGCAAGAAGATGGCCAAATATGGCGCGATCGGCGCGGTGGTGGCGATCCCGATCCCGTTCGTCGGCCCGGTGCTCGGTGCGCTGGTCGGCGCGGGCGTCGCTTATGCCAAGCGCAAGGATTGATCGCCTGAATGCGTTGCCCGTTCTGCGGCCATGAAGACAGCCAGGTGAAGGACAGCCGCCCCACGGAAGACGGGGCGGCGATCCGGCGCCGGCGCCAGTGCGAGGGCTGCGCGGCGCGCTTCACCACCTTCGAGCGGATCCAGCTCCGCGACCTGTGGGTGATCAAGAGCACCGGCAGCGGCGGGGTGCGGCGCGAGCCGTTCGACCGCGAGAAGCTGCTGCGTTCGGTATCGATCGCGACGCGCAAGCGGCCGATCGAGCCGGTGCGGATCGAGAAACTGGTCAGCGGCATCCAGCGCCAGCTCGAGACGCAGGGCGAGAGCGAAGTGTCGTCGAAGCGGATCGGCGAAATGGTGATGGACGGGCTAAAGGGGCTCGATTCGGTCGCCTATATCCGTTTCGCCAGCGTCTATCGCGATTTCAGCGAGGCGCGCGACTTCGAGGAATTCGCCGGCACGGTCGAGCAGGCGGGGCGCGCCGAATGAAGCCGGTGATCGTGCTCGTCCGCCCGCAATTGGGCGAGAATATTGGCAAGGCGGCGCGCGCCATGCTCAATTTCGGGCTCACCGACATGCGGCTGGTCAGCCCGCGCGACGGCTGGCCCAATCCGCAGGCGGGGCCGGCGGCGAGCGGCGCCGACAGCGTGCTCGCCGACGCGCAGGTGTTCGACAGCGTCGCCGAGGCGGTGGCGGATTGCGCGCACGTCTATGCGACGACGGTGCGCAAGCGCGGCATCACCAAGCCGGTGGTGACGCCCGAGGTCGCGGCGCGCGACATCCACGCCGCGCCGGAGCGGTCGGCGATCCTGTTCGGGCCGGAGCGGTCGGGGCTGGAGACCGACGACGTCGCGCTCGCGCGGACGATCGTCACCGTGCCGATCAATCCCGAATTCGGCAGCCTCAACCTGGCGCAGGCGGTGATCCTCGTCGCCTACGAATGGTCGAAGGGCGAGACGCTGGCGCAGCCGTCGATCAACCCGATCGAGCCGCCCGCACCGCATGAGGAACTGGAGGGAATGATCCTCCAGCTCGACGACATGCTGGAGCGCGCCAATTTCTTCTTCCCGCCCGAGCGCGTGTTCCAGACGCGGCGGACGCTGCGCACGCTGCTGACCAAGCCGGGCTGGTCGTCGCAGGAGGTGCGGACCGTGCGCGGCGTGCTGTCGGCGCTGGACGGCGCCAAGGAACGCCGGGTCGAGGCTCAGCGCCGGTCGAACGACGCCAGTTCGTAGGCGATCGACGCTTCGACGAGCTGCTCCCACAGATCGGCGATGACCGCGCCGGGCAGGCCGAGCGATTCCGCCTCGGCGCGGGCATTGGCGATGACCTGTGCCTTGCGGGCCTCGTCGCGGACGTGGCCGCGCTCCGGCTTGATGCGCGCCGCGGCGTCCATATAGGCGAAACGGCGTGCGAGCAGCGCGACCAGCTCGCGATCGAGCGCGTCGACGCCGGCGCGCACCTCGATCATCGTCGTGCAATCGGGGCCGGCCAGTGCCGGGGCAGGGGGCGTGGTCATCGCGCTTCCTTATCGCCGCCGCCACGGATGTCGAGTTCGTGGCGTCGCCATCTTCCCTTGCCGGACGGATCGTGTCACCTTTGCTGCCGTATCAGGGAGGGTCGCCATGTTCGCTTTCGCCATTGCCGCGATGATTCTGTCCGCCGGCGCGCAGGATGCCGCGCCAGCGACGACGCCGTCGCCCGCGCCCACGGTGAAGGCCAAGCGGATCTGTCGTCGCGAAGCACCGATCGGATCGATCATGCCGCACCAGACCTGTTTCACCCGCGGCGAATGGGCCGTCATCGACGCGCGCAACGGCGACAATTGGGACACGGCGCGCCGGGCTAATGCCGCGCGCAATATGACGATCCCGCAGGCGCTGCGTCCTTGACAGGATAAGCGCCAGCATCTAGGCGGCCGCCTTCGCAACAGCCCCCGCACCCCGGTGAAGCGGACGGCCTGCCCCCGCAAGGGATCAGCAGAGCGATACCGGGATCAACCCCGCCGCATGGCTTGCCATGGGGCGGGATCACGTCGTTTCAGTTGCCAAGGAAATATCATGTCGAAGCGCCACAGCGCCAAGCACAAGCTCGACCGTCGTCTCGGCGAGAACATCTGGGGCCGGCCGAAGAGCCCGGTCAACAAGCGCGAATACGGCCCGGGCCAGCACGGTCAGCGCCGCAAGGGCAAGGTGTCGGACTTCGGCATCCAGCTGCGCGCCAAGCAGAAGCTCAAGGGCTATTACGGCGACGTCACCGAGAAGCAGTTCAAGGCCTGCTACACGGAGGCGGCCCGCATGAAGGGCGACACCAGCCAGAACCTGATCGGCCTGCTCGAGCAGCGTCTCGACATGATCGTCTATCGCGCCAAGTTCGCGCCGACGATCTTCGCCGCGCGCCAGATCGTCAGCCACGGCCACATCCGCGTCAACGGCGTGAAGTGCAACATCGCGTCGCGCCGCTGCTTCGTCGGCGACGAGATCACCCTGGGCAGCAAGGCCAAGGAAATGGCGCTGGTGCTCGAGGCGCAGAACCTCGCCGAGCGTGAGATCCCCGATTACGTCGCGCCGGACGGCAACGCCAAGATCACCTTCGTCCGCGTGCCGACGCTCGACGAGGTGCCTTACCCGGTGAAGATGGAACCGAACCTGGTCGTCGAGTTCTACTCGCGCTGATTTCGGGTCTTCCGGTTTCGGATTTGGAAGGGGCGGTCCTTGCGGGCCGCCCTTTTTGATTCACGCGAAGACGCGACGGTGTTCCGCTTGGGGTGGACGCATCGATCACCGCGGGTGTGGCCCTCGTTCTTTCTCTTCGCGTCTTCGCGTGAATCGATTTCGCGCGCAGAGGCGCAGAGACGCGGAGGTGATCCGCGGGAGGCCTCGTCGCCTGCTTTTCGCCTTTGGAAGAGAAGCGCCTTCGGCGCCGCTGGCGGAACACCTCTGCGTCTCTGCGCGCAAAACCTTCTCCGTTCCGTGACCCGGACCGTGGACAAGCCCGCGACCGGCGGCAGAAGACCGGCCTGCTGCCACTTTTAGATTCGGAAGGGGCGGTCCATGCGGGCCGCTCTTTTTGGTTCACGCGAAGACGCGAAGACGCGAAGGTGTTCCGCTTGGGGTGGACGCATCGATCACCGCAGGTGTGGCCCTCCTTTCTTCTCTTCGCGTCTTCGCGTCTTCGCGTGGATCGATTTTGCGCGCAGAGGCGCAGAGGCGCAGAGGCGCAGAGGCGCAGAGACGCGGAGGTGATCCGCGGAGGCTGCGTCGCCTGCTTTTCGCCTTTGGAAGAGAAGCGCCTTCGGCGCGGCTGGCGGGAGACCTCTGCGTCTCTGCGTCTCTGCGCGCGAAACCTTCTCCGTCCCGCGGCCCGGACCGTGGACAAGCCCGCGCCCCGGCGGCAAAAGACCGGCCACGCTGCCATCCATGCGGAGTAATCGATGCGTCGTTTCGTTCTTGCGGCCCTGCTTGCCACGCCCGGCATGGCGCTCGCCCAATCCGCGCCGCCGATCTCGGTCGAGACGATGAAGGCCGTCACCAGGACGTTGTCGTCCGATGCGTTCGAAGGCCGCGCGCCGGGTAGCGCCGGCGAGGAGAAGACGCTCGCCTATCTCGAACAGCAATTCGCCAAGGCGGGCCTGAAGCCGGGCAACAAGGGCAGCTGGTTGCAGGACGTGCCGCTGGTCGAGATCACCGCGCAGAACGTCACGCCGCTGACCATCACCGGCGGCAAGACGCCGCTTGCCCTCGCTTACGGCAAGGACATGGTGGTCGGCACCTATCGCGTCACGCCGCATATCGACGTCAAGGACAGCGACATCGTCTTCGCGGGTTACGGCATCGTCGCGCCCGAAAAGGGCTGGAACGATTACGCCGGGCTCGACGTGAAGGGGAAGACGGTGATCGTCCTGATCAACGATCCCGACTGGCAGACGCCGGGGCTGACCGGCCCGTTCAACGGCCGTGCGATGACCTATTACGGCCGCTGGACGTACAAATATGAGGAAGCGGCACGGCAGGGCGCGGCGGCGGTGATCATCGTCCACCAGACCGAGCCTGCGGCCTATGGCTGGAACGTCGTCCAGTCGAGCAACACCGGCGCGGCGCATGTCGCCGATGCCGCCAATGGCCATATGGACGATACCGCCGCGCACGGCTGGATGCAGCTCGACAAGGCGCGTGCGCTGTTCGCCAGCGCCGGCAAGGACTTCGATAGCCTCGCCGCCGCCGCGAAGGTCAAGGGCTTCAAGCCGGTGCCGCTCGGGCTGAAGGCGTCGGTGCGCTTCGACAACCAGATCAAGAAGCAGATCTCGCACAATGTCGTCGGCATCCTGCCCGGCCGCGAGGCACCGGACGAATATGTCCTGCTGTCGGCGCATTGGGATCATCTCGGCCGCTGCACCCCGGTCAACGGCGACGACATCTGCAACGGTGCGGTCGACAATGCCGACGGCACCGCGGCGCTGGTCGCGCTCGCCGAGGCCAATGCCAAGGCCGGGCCGGCGCGCCGCTCGATGGTGTTCGTCGCGCTGACCGCCGAGGAATCGGGGCTGCTCGGCTCGGCTTATTATGGCGAGAACCCGGTCTATCCGCTCGCCAAGACGGTCGGCGGCGCCAATATGGACGCGCTCGCCATGTACGGCCCCGCGAAGGACGTGATCGTGATCGGGCCGGGCAAGTCGCAGCTCGACGGCTATCTCACCGCCGCGCTCAAGCGGCAGGGCCGCACCGCGACGCCCGAGCCGACGCCGGAGAAGGGCTTCTATTATCGCTCCGACCATTTCAGCCTCGCCAAGCACGGCGTGCCGATGGTCTATTTCGAGACCGGCCAGAATCTGGTGAAGGGCGGGCTCGCCGCGGGTCAGGCGGCGGCAAAGGACTATGAAGAGAATCGCTATCACGCGCCCTCCGACGAATATGATCCCAATTGGGATTGGAGCGGCGTGCAGCAGGACGTCGGCCTCTATTATATGATCGCGCGCGATCTCGCCGACGGTCGCGACTGGCCCAATTGGACGCCGGGCGACGAATTCCGTGCGATCCGCGACAAGAGCCGTGCCAGCCTGGGAGCCGCGAAGTGACCGTCGTTCCGCCGCCCGCCGAATGGGCACCGCATGACGCCGTATGGATCGGCTTTCCGAGCCATCCCGAATTGTGGGAGGAGGATCTCGATCCGGCCCGCGCCGAAGTCGCCGCCTTCGCCCGTGCGGTGCATGCCGAGGGGCGCGGCGAGACGGTGATCCTCGTCGCCGCCGATGCCGAGGCGGGCGCGGCGGCACGGACGATGGCGCCGTTCGCCGAGGTGGTGGTCGAGCCGTTCGGCGACATTTGGCTGCGCGATACCGGCCCGATCCTGCTCGGTAATGGCGAGGCCTGCGACTTCGGGTTCAACGGCTGGGGCGGCAAATACGATCTGCCCGGCGACGATACGATCGGCCTGCGCCTCGCCAAGCAGCGCGGTCGCCGCGTCGGTTACTGTAATTGGGTGCTCGAGGGCGGCGCGATCGACGGCGACGGCACCGGCGTCGTCGTGACGACCGAGCAATGTCTGCTCAACCCCAACCGCAACCCGACGCTCGACAAGGCGCAGATCGAGGCGCGGCTGCGCGACGACCTCGGGCTGACCAAGGTGGTGTGGCTGGGCGACGGGCTGCTCAACGACCATACCGACGGCCATGTCGACAATCTCGCGCGCTTCGTCGGCGAGGGCAAGCTGGCGCTGCCGGAAGCGGCGGAGAACGACCCCAATTGGCAGGTCTACCAGCATGCGTTGCGCGACGCGCGCGCGGCGGGGCTGGAGGTGGTGACGATCCCGTCGCCGGGCCGCGTGCTGCGCGACGAGGAGGTCGTGCCGGCGAGCTATATGAACTTCTATATCGGCAATGCCGCGGTGGTCGTGCCGCTGTACGGTGCGGAGAACGATGCCGCCGCGGTGCGTGCGGTGCAGGCGCTGTTCCCGGATCGCGAGGCGGTGGGTCTGCGCGCCGACCATATCCTGACCGGCGGCGGCAGCTTCCATTGCATCAGCCAGCAGATCCCGGCGGGGGCGTGATCGCGAATCGGGGTGGGTGACCTTCGATCCACCCACTCCGTCACCCCGGACTTGTTCCGGGGTCTACCCAGCGGCGGGGGGCACGGTCCGAGGCTCCAGCCGCATGCATGCGGACGGGTGGACCCCGGACCAAGTCCGGGGTGACGGGTGGAGGGGGTGAGCACCCGCGCCACACGCAAGGGGTGACGACTCACCTCCCGCCCCTTATGTGGCGCGCATGACCCAGATCACCGTCGCCGCGCTGCAGCTCGCCTTCTCCGACGATATCGATGCGAACATCGCCAACGTCTCGCGCCTCGTGCGCGAGGCGGCGGGGCAGGGCGCGCAGGTGATCCTGCCGCCCGAATTGTTCGAGGGCGAATATTTCTGCCGCGTCGAGGACGAAGGGCTGTTCGCCAATGCCGCGCCGGTGCGCGAGCACAAGGCGGTGCTGGCGATGCAGGCGCTCGCCGAGGCGCTCAAGGTGACGATCCCGACCAGCTTCTTCGAGGCGGACGGGCCGCATTATTACAACAGCCTCGCGATGATCGGCCCCGACGGCGAGGTGCAGGGCGTCTATCGCAAGAGCCACATCCCCGACGGCCCCGGCTACGAGGAGAAATTCTACTTCCGCCCCGGCAATACCGGATTCAAGGTCTGGCCGGCGCCGCCGACCGCACCGGGCTGGACGCTCGGCGTCGGCGTGTGCTGGGACCAATGGTATCCCGAGACCGCGCGCGCGCTGATGCTGATGGGCGCGCAGGTGCTGTTCTACCCGACCGCGATCGGCAGCGAGCCGCATGACACCAGCCTCGACACCGCACGGCTGTGGCGGCGCGCGATGGTCGGCCATGCCGTGTCCAACGTCGTGCCGGTCATCGCCGCCAACCGGATCGGCACGGAGCACGGCCAGCATTTCTACGGCACCAGCTTCATCGTCGACGAGCGCGGCGACATCCTCGCCGAACTGGGTCGCGACGAGGAAGGCGTGATCGTCGCGACGCTCGACCTCGAACGGGTCAAGCGCCACCGCGCCGCCTTCGGCTTCTTCCGCGATCGCCGGCCCGAATTGTACGGGCGGCTCGTTCAGGACGTCTGACGGAGCGCCACGGCGCGGGCGAACACCGATTCGAACATCGCTTCGTCGATCCGGCCGGTGTTCTGGTTGTAGCGCGACGGGTGATAGCTATCGAGCAGGATGCGACCGTCCGGCATGCGATGCTCGGCGCCGTGCGCGAAATTGGCCTTGGGCAGGCGTCCGCCCATCACCTTGACCGCCGACTGGTGCGCGATCTGGCCGAGCGCGACGACGATGCGTACGTTGGGCAGCGCCGCGATCTCGCCGTCGAGGAACGGGCGGCAGGTGCGGATCTCCTCCGGCGTCGGCTTGTTGGCGGGCGGCAGGCATTTGACCGCATTGACGACGATCGCCCCGGTCAACGCCAGATCGTCGGTGACGCGATTGGCGAAAGTGCCGGTGGCGAGGCCGAGCTTGCCGAGCGTCGCGAACAGCAAGGCGCCCGAATGGTCGCCGGTGAACGCCCGTCCGGTGCGGTTGGCGCCGTGCAACCCCGGCGCGAGGCCGACGATCGCCAGCCATGCCTCGGGGTCGCCGAAGGCGGGGACGGGGGCATTCCACCAGGTGGGGTTGTCCAGCCGCAGCGCTTCCCGCGCGGCGACGAGGCGCGGGCAGCGCGGGCAGTCGTGCGGCGGCTCGACCGCGGCGAGCGGATCGGGGACGGGCAGGTCGGTGGCGATGTCGGGCGCGAGCGTATCGAAGGTCATCGCTTTCGCCTAAAGCCCCGGGATGGCGACGGCAATCTATGCGATCGGGATCGGATCGAACCGGCGCGGGCGACACGGCGGCCCCGCCGACGAGGTGCGCGCGGCGATCGCGGCGATCGGCGGGCTGGTCGCGGCGTCGCCGGTGATCGGCTCGGCACCGCTCGGGCCGTCGATCCGCCGCTTCGCCAATGCCGCGATCCTGATCGCCAGCGACGAGACCCCGCCGGTGCTGCTCGCGCGGCTCAAGGGGATCGAGGCGGCGTTCGGGCGGCGGCGCGGGCGGCGCTGGGGGGCGCGGGTGATCGACCTCGATATCCTGCTCTGGTCGGGCGGCAGCTGGCGCGATCCGCGGCTGACCGTGCCGCATGCGGCGCTATCCGCGCGCGGCTTCGTGCTGGGGCCGCTCGCGCGGATCGCGCCGGGCTGGCGCGTGCCGCCGCAGGCGCGAAGTGTTCGACAATTGGCACATGCAGTTGACCGACCGCGTCCCCGCCCCTAGGTGCCCCGGATCGATGGCGGGGGTCCGTAGCTCAGTCGGTAGAGCAAGCGACTTTTAATCGAGAGGTCCCGGGTTCGAGCCCCGGCGGACCCACCATCGATAGTGCCGGCGGCGGCGTCCGCTCACAGCCGGCGCGGGCGGCCGGTTCGCGCGGCGGCCACCACCAGGACGACGCCGAGGATGATCGCGGTGTCGGCGACCCAGTCCATGATGTCGCAGTCGCGGTGCAGCGCCGGGATCGACTGGACCAGCTCGATCATCGCGCCGAGAAAGCTCAGCCGTTCGGCGATGCGGAACAGCGGCGCGTGCGGCCAGGCGGCGCAGGCGAGCACGGTGAGCGCGCCGAACGCGGCCATGTGCTGCCATTTGTCCATGACCTCGACGGTGATCGGCGGGCGCGGCGACAGCGCCATGACCAAGGCGAAGAGGAGAGCAGCCCAGAACAGCAAGCATGCGATCGGCGCGACGCGCGCCTGCGAGAAACCAACCATGATGCGCGCCCTACGTCCGCCGGCGGCGCGCGTCCACCGGCGGGCGGGCGGATCAGCCGCGACGCTTCAGCAGGCCATGCATGTCGAGCCAGCGGGTGAATTCCTCGAACCAGCCGGTGCTGGTCGTCGGTTTCGGGTACATGCCGAAACCATGGCCGCCCTGTTCGAACAGGTGGAATTCGACCGGGCGCTTGGCGGTGCGCCAGCTGTCGATCAGGCCGAAGCCGTTATTGGCGAAGAACGGATCGTCGGCGGCGAGCGCGACGAACATCGGCGGGGCGTCGGCGGGCACGGTGACCGCCGTCAGCGGGCCATAGATGTTGCCGATGAAGGCAGGCCTGGCATCGCCGCCGGTCAGCGTCGTCGCCATCGTCAGCATCGCGCCGGCGGAGAAGCCGATCATGCCGATCCGGTCAGCATCGACGTGCCATTCGGCGGCGCGCTTGCGGACCAGTGCGAAGGCAGCGCGGGCGTCGGCGATCTGCGGGGCGAGGCCGGCCGCCATAGCGTCCGCGCGCGGACGCGGCGGGCGGGCGCCGGGCGCGAAGATCTCGGCCATCGACCGTTCGAAGCCGGGCATGTCGGCGGGCGTCGGGTTGAGCCGGTATTTGAGCACGAAGGCGGCGACGCCCTTGGCGGCGAGCGCGCGGGCGACGTCCCAGCCCTCATTCTCCATCGACAGCGTGCGGAAGCCGCCGCCCGGCGCGACGATGACCGCCGCACCGGTCGCCCTGGCGGGATCGGGCAGGAAGGGGGTCAGCGTCGCGACGGTGACGTTGCGGGTGAAGACACTGCCATATTGGCTGTGCCAGGCCTCCGGTGCGGTCGCGCCGGGCAGCTTGCCGGTATCGAGCGTGATCGCGCCCGGCTGTGCCGGGGTGGGGATCGGCACCATCTTGTCGCTCTGCGCCTGAACGGGTGCGGCCAGCGTGGCGGCGGCGAGGATGCCGGCTCCGATCGGCCGCAGCAGATGGGCGATCGCGGCGGCGTGGATACGGTGTCTCATGTTCGCTCTCCCTGATGATCGGTGTCGCTATGGGTCATTTGCCGCCGGCGCGCGGCCGGGTTGACAGCCAGCCGCTGTCCGCCAGCCAGTCGTCGAGCCGGTCGGGCCAGTGCAGGATCGAGATCCGGTTCGATTCGTCGAGGTTGAAGGCGTGATCGCTGTCGGCGTACATATGCAGTTCCGCCGACACGCCCGCCTTGCGCAATTGCTCGTAGAGCGCGACCGAGGGCGGCGCGCAGCAGGCGTCGCGGCTGCCCGCGACGATGAAGGCGGGCGGCGCGCCGGCGATCGCCTTGGCGGGGATGCCGCGCGGGCCGGGGAAGACGAGCACCTGGAAATCGGGACGCGCGGGCAGGCGGTCGATCGCATCCACCGCGGGGCGGCCGGCGGGTTCGGGATTGTCGGCGATCTGCGAGACCAGTTCGCCACCGGCGGAAAAGCCCATCGCGCCGACGCGGGCGGGGTCGATGCCGTAATCGGCGGCATGCGCGCGCACCCAGCGCATCGCGCGGCGCGCATCGTCGGCGGCGTCGCCCTCGACCGAATATTTCGAGCCGGGCTCGTTCGCGAGCCGGTATTTGAGGACGAAGGCGGTGATGCCCATGCGGTTGAGCGCGGTGGCGACCTTGGTGCCCTCGTTGGTCCAGACGAGCAATTTGTGACCGCCGCCGGGCATGATGACGATCGCGGCGCCGTTGCGGTGCGCGGGATCGGCCGGGAAGGCGATCAGCGAGGGATCGTGGATGTTGCGCACCCAATAGTCGCGGGCGACCTCGGCCTCCTGCCGGCGCGCGCGCGATCCGGGGGCGCCGTCGGGCCACAGCTTGATCGCGGTGTAACTGGGCGGTTGTTGCGGGGCCGGATCCTGTGCGGGCAACGGTGCCGCCGCCAGCAGGACCGCCAAGGCAAAGGCTCGGCGCATCATCACTCTCCCAATGTGTCCGGTCGCCGTGTTCGACGTTCCGGGGTCCCGGCCGGGCCGGGGAGGCGTCCGGCCCCGTGCGGGGCCGGACACGCGCGGCTTAGAGGAAACGGTTGATGAGATTCTCGAGCCGCTCCTGGCCGCCCGAGCGCGGCTGCGGATCGAGGTTCTGCGCGATCGCGAGATCGGCGATGCCGGCGAGGTCGAGGTCGGCGATCTTGCCGCCGAACTCGCCCGTCCAGCCCGCGTAACGCTCGGTCTTGGCGGCGTCGAGACGACCGTCCTCGATCAGCGCGGCGGCGTTGAGCAGGCCCTTGGCGACGACGTCGATGCCGCCGACATGGCCGTGGAACAGGTCGATCGCGTCGATCGACTGGCGGCGCACCTTGGCGTCGAAGTTGAAGCCGCCGGTGGTGAAGCCGCCTGCGCGCAGGATCTCGACCATCGCCAGCGTCAGTTCCTCGACCGAATTGGGGAATTGGTCGGTGTCCCAGCCGTTCTGCGGATCGCCGCGGTTGGCGTCGATCGAGCCGAAGATGCCGAGCGCGCCGGCGGTGGCGATCTCATGCTCGAAGGTGTGGCCCGACAGCGTGGCGTGGTTCGCCTCGATGTTGACGCGCACTTCGTTCTCGAGGCCGTAGCGCTTGAGGAAGCCGTACACCGTCGCGGTGTCGAAGTCATACTGGTGCTTGGTCGGCTCGTGCGGCTTCGGTTCGATCAGGATCGTGCCGGTGAAGCCGATCTTGTGCTTGTGCTCGACGACGAGGCTGAGGAAGCGGCCGAAATTGTCCAGCTCGCGCTTCATGTCGGTGTTGAGCAGCGTCTCATAGCCCTCGCGACCGCCCCAGAGGACGTAGTTCTGGCCGCCGAGGCGATGCGTCGCCTCGAGCGCGTCGCGGACCTGCATCGCACCGAAGGCATAGACCTCGGGATCGGGGTTGGTCGCGCCGCCGGCGGCGAAGCGCGGGTGGCTGAACAGATTGGCGGTGCCCCACAGCAGCTTGCGGCCCGACGAAGCCTGCAACTTCTCGAGGTGGTCGACGGCTTCCGCGAAATAGCGGCGATGCTCGGTGACGTTGGCGGCATCAGCCATCACGTCGACGTCGTGGAAGCAGTAGAAGGGAACGTCGAGCTTCTGGAAGAAGTCGAACGCGACCTCACGCTTCTCGGCCGCGGCGGCGCTGTCGTTGGCGCCACGGTGCCACGGGCGGTTGAAGGTGCCGCCGCCGAACACGTCGGAGCCGGGCCAGCAGAAGGTGTGCCAGAAGCAGGCAGCGAAGCGCAGATGCTCTTCCATCGTCTTGCCGAGCACGACGCGGTTCTTGTCGTAGAACCGGTAGGCGAGTTCGTTCTCGCTATCCGGTCCTTCGTAGCGGATCTGCGGGATGTCGGCGAAAAAGTCAGCCATCAGAGGGTCCTTATGCGGGGATAGGCATCGCGGAAGGCGGCGCCCTTGGGAGCGAGGCGCTCGACGAGCGCCGGATCGGGGGTGATCACATGGGACACGGGGGGTGCCTGGCAGACGTCGGCGGGGCTGCCGCCGTCGACCGCGAGCTGGGCGAGGCGCGCGGCGCCGAGCGCCGGGCCGACCTCGCCGCCTTGCAGGTAGACGAGCTCGACGTCCATCGTCGCGGCGAGCGTTTCGCCCCAATAGCGCGAGCGCGCGCCGCCGCCGATTACCGACAGGCGCTCGATCGTCGTGCCGGCGTCGCGCAGCACGCGGATGCCGTCGGCGAGCGCGAAGCCGACGCCCTCCAGCACCGCCTGCGCCAACCGGTCGGGACCGGTGTCGTTGTCGAGCCGGAGGAAGGCGCCGCGGACCTGCGCGTCATTATGGGGGGTGCGTTCGCCGGAGAGATAGGGGAGGAACAGCTCCGGCCCGGCACCCGGTCCGGCGCGCTCGGCGCGCGCGAACAGGTCCGCGGCGCCCGCCGCGCCGGTGATCCTGGCGACCCAGTCGATGCACGAGGCGGCGGACAGGTGAACCGCCATCTGGTGCCACATATCGGGCAGGCAGTGGCAGAAGGCATGGACCGCACCCGCGACATTGGGGCGGAAGCGGTCGGTGGCGACGAAGATCACGCCCGAGGTGCCGAGCGACAGCAACGCATCGCCGTCGCGCACCGCGCCGACGCCCGCCGCACCGGCGGCATTGTCGCCGCCGCCGCCGGCGACCGGCACGCTGCCCATGCCCCACAGTTCGGCAACGTCGGGACGCAGGCGGCCCGCGACGGCGCTGCCCTCGACCAGCGCGGGCATCTGCGCTTCGGTGATGCCGGTGGCGGCGAGCAACGTGTCGCTCCAGCGCCGGCCGGCGACGTCGAGCCACAACGTTCCCGCCGAGTCGGACATATCGGAGAGCTTCTCGCCGGTCATCTGCAGCCGGACATAGTCCTTGGGCAGCAGCACGGTGGCGATCTGCGCGAACACCTCCGGCTCGTGATGGCGGACCCATTGCAGCTTGGGCGCGGTGAAGCCCGGCATCGCCAGATTGCCGGCGATGTCGTGAAATTCGGGCACCGCCGCTTCCAGCTCGACGCATTCGGCGTGCGAGCGGCCGTCGTTCCACAGGATCGCCGGGCGCAGCGGCCGGTCGTCGGTGCCGAGCAGCGTCGCGCCGTGCATCTGACCGGCGAGGCCGATGCCGCGCACCGCACGGCGCACCTCGGGATCGATCGCCTGCACCGCCGCGGTCGTCGCCTGCCACCAGGCTTCGGGGTCCTGTTCCGACCAGAGCGGCTGCGGCCGCTGCACGGTCAGCGCGGCGGTGCCCTGTCCGACGACGCTGCCGTGGGTGTCGAGAACGACCGCCTTGACCCCGGATGTGCCGATATCGATGCCGAGAAACATGCCGCCGCTCAGTTCTTGAAGGGGTCGAGCTGCACGATCGTGCCGTCCGGATTGAAGGTCAGTTCGGCGACCTTGGCCGAGCGCAGGTAGTTCTTATTCGACAATTGCGTGTCGTGATAGAACAGCCACCACTTGCCCTTGAACTCGACGATCGAGTGATGCGATGTCCAGCCCTGCACCGGCGACAGGATATGGCCGGTATAGCGGAACGGGCCGTAGGGCGTGGTGCCGACCGCATAATTGAGGAAATGGGTGTCGCCGGTCGAATAGGTGAAATAATATTTGCCGCCGCGCTTGAACACCCACGACGCCTCGAAGAAGCGGCGGTCATGGTCGCCGCCGAGCACCGGCTTGCCGGCCTCGTCGGTAATGACGACATCGCGCGGCGGCTCGGCGAACTGCTTCATGTCGGCCGACAGGCGCGCCATCTTGGGCGACAAAGCGGGCTTGTCGTCCTGCTTCATGTCGGTGTCGCCGGCGTTCGGATCGAAACGGCCGGTGGTCCACCGCTGAAGCTGGCCGCCCCAGATGCCGCCGAAATACATGTAGCTCTGGCCGTCGGTGTCGGTGAACACCGCGGGATCGATCGAGAAGCTGCCCTTGATCGGCGCGGCCTCGGCCTTGAACGGGCCGGTCGGCGACTTCGACGTGGCGACGCCGATGCGGAACACGCCCTGTTTGTCGCGCGCGGGCATGTAGAGATAATAGGTGCCGTTCTTATAGGCGGCGTCGGGCGCCCAGGTCTGCTTGGAGGCCCAGGGGATATCCTTCACGTCGATCGCCACCGGATGCACCGTCACCGGGCCACCGATGCGATCCATGCTGAGCACGCGATAGTCGTGCATCGCATATTGCGTGCCGAGATCGTCGTCGGGGATGCCGGCGTCGACGTCGTGGCTCGGGTAGACGTAAAGCTTGCCGTTGAAGACGTGCGCCGAAGGGTCGGCGAAATAGAGGTTCTTGACGAGCGGCTGGCTGAGATAGCGCTTGCCCTCGGGGCTGCGCGGCTCGGCGGCGGGCGCGGGCTTGGCGACCTGCGCGAGCGCGAGCGTGGCGGTGGCGCCGAGCGTGGCGGCGGTCAGGCAGAGGGCGAGACGAAGCCTCATGGCCGATGATCCTTCCTAGTGACGGCCTTCTGACGAGGCCTGGAGCGATGCCGCGAATGCGGGATAGCGCTACCATATGAGGCCGTTCGCGAATTCGCAAGCCGTTCCGCCGCGGTCGAGCCCGGTTGTAGGTTCGGATTTCGCACGGCGAGCGGATCGGGATCGTGCCGATTCGGGATCGATGGCGGGGTCGGTCTCGCCCGCGCGCCCGATCCGTCCGTTTGAAGCCTTGACGTGCCGCCTTGGCCTGATAGCGATACCAACAAGGTATGAGCCGGGTCCGGCATCGTCCAAGTGGAGAGTCCAGCGTGTCACGCCAACCGGTTCGTCCCTTCCGTTCGCGCGACTGGTTCGCCGACCCGGCCCGTGCCGACATGACTGCGCTCTATCTCGAACGCTTCATGAATTACGGCCTGACCCCGGCGGAGCTGCGCTCGGGGCGGCCGATCATCGGCATCGCGCAGACCGGCAGCGACCTGTCCCCGTGCAACCGCATCCATCTCGATCTGGCGCGCCGGGTGCGCGACGGCATCCGCGACGCAGGGGGCATCCCGCTCGAATTCCCGGTCCATCCGATCTTCGAGAATTGCCGCCGGCCGACCGCGGCGCTCGACCGCAATCTCGCCTATCTCGGGCTGGTCGAGACGCTGTACGGCTATCCGATCGACGCGGTGGTGCTGACCACCGGCTGCGACAAGACGACGCCGTCGGGGATCATGGCCGCCGCCACCGTCGACATTCCGGCGATCGTGCTGTCGGGCGGGCCGATGCTCGACGGCTGGCACGAGGGCGAGCTGGTCGGATCGGGCACCGTCATCTGGCGCTCGAGGCGCAAGCTGGCCGCGGGCGAGATCGACGAGGAGGAATTCCTCCAGCGCGCCACCGACAGCGCGCCCTCGGCGGGCCATTGCAACACGATGGGCACCGCCTCGACGATGAACGCGGTGGCCGAGGCGCTCGGCCTGTCGCTGCCCGGCTGCGCGGCGATCCCCGCGCCCTATCGCGAGCGCGGCCAGTTCGCCTATGAGACCGGCCGCCGCATCGTCGACATGGCCTATGAGGACCTGCGTCCGTCGCGCATCCTGACCCGCGAGAGCTTCCTCAACGCCGTGCGCGTCGTCACCGCGATCGGCGGCTCATCGAACGCGCAGCCGCATATCCAGGCGATGGCGGCGCATGCCGGCATCGAGGTGCGGCCGAGCGACTGGATGGACTATGGCTATGATCTGCCGCTGCTGGTCGACGTGCAGCCCGCCGGGCGTTTCCTCGGCGAGCGCTTCCATCGGGCCGGCGGCGTGCCGGCGGTGATGAACGAGCTGCTCGGCGCCGGCAAGCTGGACGGCGACTGCCTGACCGTCACCGGGCGCAGCATCGCGGAGAATCTCGCCGGCCGCGGCGCCACCGATCGCGAGGTCATCCGCCCGTTCGACCAGCCGCTGAAGAAGCAGGCCGGGTTCCTCGTCCTCACCGGCAATCTGTTCGATTTCGCGATCATGAAGACGAGCGTGATCTCGCCGGCGTTCCGCGAGCGCTACCTCAACGTACCGGGCCGCGAGAACGTGTTCGAGGCGCGTGCGGTGGTGTTCGAGGGATCGGACGATTACCACCATCGCATCAACGATCCCGCGCTGGGCATCGACGAGGGCTCGATGCTGGTGATCCGCGGCGCCGGCCCGATCGGCTGGCCGGGATCGGCGGAGGTGGTCAACATGCAGCCGCCCGATCATTTGATCCAGCGCGGCATCCTGACGCTGCCGACGCTGGGCGACGGCCGCCAGTCGGGCACGTCGGACAGCCCGTCGATCCTCAACGCCAGCCCGGAAAGCGCGGTTGGCGGCGGCCTGTCGTGGTTGCAGACCGGCGACGTGATCCGCATCGATCTGGCCGCGGGTCGCTGCGACGCACTGGTCGAGGAGGCCGAGATCACGCGCCGGCGCGGCGGCACGCCGCCGCCCATTGCCGAGAGCCACACGCCGTGGGAAGAGCTGTACCGGGAAAAGACCGGCCAGCTCGGCGAAGGCGGCGTCCTCGACTTCGCGTTGAAATATCGGGGTATCGCTGCACGTACGCCGCGGCATAACCACTAGGCACAACCCATTTCGCCGGCGGTGACCGGCACAGGAGAGACGATGACGGACAGCGTAAGGGGGGCAGGGGGGACTGCCACGAACCACGGCTTCATCGCCGCGATCGTCGCGGTGGCGACGATCGGTGGCTTTATGTTCGGCTATGATTCGGGCGTGATCAACGGCACCCAGAAGGGGCTGGAGGCGGCGTTCGCGCTCGGCCGGCTCGGCATCGGCGTCAACGTCGGCGCGATCCTGGTTGGTTCGGCGATCGGTGCGTTCGGCGCCGGCCGGATGGCCGATGCGATCGGCCGCCGCAACGTCATGATGCTCGCGGCATTGTTGTTCCTGGTCAGCGCCCTGCTCGCCGGCGCGGCGAGCGGCTCCGAAGTCTTCATCTTCGCGCGCATCATCGGCGGCCTCGGCGTCGGTGCGGCGAGCGTCATCTCGCCGGTCTATATCTCCGAAGTCACCCCCGCCTCGATCCGCGGCCGGCTGACCAGCGTGCAGCAGGTGATGATCATCACCGGCCTGACCGGCGCGTTCGTCGCCAATTTCGTGCTCGCCCGCTATGCCGGCGGCTCGACCGCGCCGTTCTGGCTCGGCTATCCCGCCTGGCGCTGGATGTTCTGGCTGCAGGCGATCCCCGCCGCCATCTATCTCGTCGCGCTGTTCGTCATTCCGGAAAGCCCGCGCTTCCTGATGGCCAAGGGCCGCGAAGACGACGCGCACAAGGTGCTCGTCCGCCTGTTCGGCGTGGCCGAAGCCGACCGCAAGGTCGTCGAGATCCGCAACTCGCTCGCCGCCGACCATCACAAGCCCAAATTGTCCGACCTGCGCGACAAGACCACCGGCAAGATCCGCCCGATCCTGTGGGCGGGTATCGGCCTCGCCATCTTCCAGCAGCTCGTCGGCATCAACGTCGTCTTCTATTACGGTGCGGTGCTGTGGGAAGCGGTCGGCTTCACCGAGGACAATGCGCTGCAGATCAACATCCTGTCGGGCGTGCTGTCGATCGCGGCGTGCCTGTTCACGATCGCGACCGTCGACAGGATCGGCCGCAAGCCGCTGCTGCTCGTCGGTTCGGCCGGCATGGCGGTGACGCTGGCGGTGGTCGCCTGGGCCTTCTCGACCGCGGTCACCGACGCAGCGGGCGCCGTCTCGCTGCCGGGGCATAACGGCATGATCGCGCTGATCGCCGCCAACCTCTACGTCATCTTCTTCAACGCGAGCTGGGGTCCGGTGATGTGGGTGATGCTCGGCGAGATGTTCCCGAACCAGATCCGCGGCTCGGGCCTCGCGGTGTCGGGCTTCGCGCAGTGGATCGCCAATGCGGCGATCTCGGTGAGCTTCCCGGCGCTGGCGGTGTCGCCCGGCCTGGCGGTGACCTATTTCGGCTACGCCTTCTTCGCCGCGGCGTCGTTCTTCTTCGTGCGCAAGATGGTCAACGAGACCGCGGGCCGCGAGCTGGAGGACATGGCGGGCTGATCCGCCGGACCATCCTATCGGTCACGACGAAGGGGCGGTCCTGCGGGACCGCCCCTTTTTCATGTCAGCGCCGCCAGGCGTAGGGACCGACGATCGTGCCGACGAAGCCGCCCGCCGCCTCGGTGCTGAGGAAGCGTGCGTCGACGTCGGCGGCGAGCGTGCGGCGGGCGGCGCCGGCCTGATAGTCGAACGCCATCGTGCCGCCCTTGGCGCGAATGGTGAGCGTCACCGGACCGGTCGTGGCGAGCGGCGCCGACGCGACCAGCCGTTCGGTGCCCTTGTCGGTGGTGTAGAGCGCGACCATCGGCTTGCCGGCGAGGCGGGTGATGCCGAAGAACAGGAAGTTCTTGTCGCTCTGCATCGCGGCGAGGCCGGCGCGCTCGCCATCGCTGTCGGGGGTGAAGCGCACCGTCGTGCTCATCGTCGCGACGTGATGCTGCTGGCGCCGCGCGACGAAGGCGGGAACGCCGTTCAGGTCGCCCATCGGCGCGCCGCGTTCGAGCACGAGTTCGTGGCGGTCGATCCGGTAGACAGGCTGTTTGGGGGTGCGCACGCCGATCCACTGCATCGCCAGTTTCGGTCCGGCGAACGTGTCGGTGTAGGCGAAGTCGCCGCTGGTCGGCAGCGCCGGCGGGC
This sequence comes from Sphingomonas sp. 2SG, assembly GCF_005503285.1. Classification (NCBI taxonomy): domain Bacteria; kingdom Pseudomonadati; phylum Pseudomonadota; class Alphaproteobacteria; order Sphingomonadales; family Sphingomonadaceae; genus Sphingomonas; species Sphingomonas sp. 2SG. The sequence goes on along the minus strand of NZ_SCMZ01000005.1, from coordinate 97,373 downwards.
GTTGCTGCGGCAGCCTGGGTGCGGGCGCGGTGAAGGGGATCGCCTTGCCGTGTGGCAGGATCATCGGCCAGCCTTGCGCCCAGGTCACCGGCAGCAGGAACGTCTCGCGGCCGATGTTGTAGTAATTGCCGGCATAGGGGCGGACGGCAAGGAAGGTCGCCCACCAGTCGCCGTTCTGCGTCTGCACCAGTTCGGCATGGCCCGCCGAGGTAATCGGGTTGGAGCGGGCGGGATCGAGATCGCGCTGGGTCAGGATCGGATTGCCGGCGAACGGCACGTACGGCCCGCGCAAGTCGCGCGAGCGGAAGACGACCTGCGAATGGTTGACGCTGGTGCCGCCCTCGGCGGCGGTGAGATAATAATAGCCGTCCTTCCGGAGGATATGCGGCCCCTCGATCCAGACCGGCTTTTTGGTGATGTCGACGCCGCCGTTGACCAATTGCGTGCTCTCGCCGACCATCTTGCCGGCGCGCCAGTCATATTCCTGCATCCAGATGGCGCGATGGCCTTCGTAGCGCGGCGGTTCGGCGGGGGCGCGGTTGTTGACGATATAGGCGCGGTCGCCTTCCCAATAGATCGACGGATCGATCCCCTCGAACGGCAGCCAGATCGGGTCGGACCACGGCCCCGCCGGGTTCCTGGCGGTGATGACGAAATTGCCTCTGCACGACACGCAGGTGTTGACGATGTAGAAGGTGCCGGCGTGAAAGGAGATATCCGGCGCGAATACCGCTTCCGAGGTGCGGCGGCCGGTGAAGTCGAGCTGGCCGGGGCGGTCGATCGCATTGCCGATCTGCGTCCAGTGGACGAGGTCCTTCGAGTGGAAGACCGGCAGGCCGGGGAAATGCGCGAAGGACGAATTGACCAGATAATAATCGTCGCCGACCCGCGTCACCGATGGGTCGGGGTAATAGCCAGACAGGATCGGGTTGCGATACGCGCCCGGCGCGGGGGTGGCCTTCTCCTCCGACTGCCCCTGATAGGCGAAGCGGCTGAAGCGCGGGGCCTCGCTCGCCATCGCCGCCGAACCGCCGGCCAAGGCCAGCGCCAGGATCATGGCACGTCCCACCATCCTCATCTCTCCCATATCGGCCACCGCTCGATGCGACGGCTCTTGGCGCAACTATAGCGCTACCACGTCGACGTGCCAGCCAGAGCGATGAAATCGGCGGAACATTACTCCGATAAATCCACCCGGCGCCGATAGACAAGGTAGCGTTACCAGTTTACCCTCCGGAACAGCGCAAAGAGGAGATGCGGCGCGATCCCGACGGCAGGCCGACGCGGATCGCAGACCGACTCCCGTGGCGCGAGGGAGAGCGATGATGACCGGGATGCGGATACGACATCTGGCGCTTGGCGCGACGCTGCTGGCGACGCTTGCCGGCGCGACGCCGGGCATGGCGGGTCAACAGGCAACCCCCGCCACCGGCATCGCGCCCTATTTCCAGCCCGCCGGCACCGCGCCGAGCACGCCCGACGCCGACGGCTTCCTGCGCCGCTGGCTGCTGCTCGAACCGATCGTCAAGCCGAACCGCACCAATACGGTGTTCACCGCAAGTTATGTGCGCGAGGCGCTGGGGACCAGCTATTTTCCCGGCCAGTTCACCGCGACGCCGCGCGACGGCCAGATCGTCAAGGCCGCCGAGCCGCTGCGCTGGCATGCGCTCGACTCCAACAGTTTCGACATCAAGCTGTTCAATCTGGCGCAGGGGCTCGGCAAGCCGACCTATGGCGTGATCTTCCAGGCCTATACCGTGATCGATGTGCCGCGCGAGATGCGCGACGTGCGGATGGCGGTCGGCTCCAATGCGGCGTCGATCTGGTGGCTCAACGGCAAGGAGGCGGTCGGGCTGTTCAACGATCGCCGCATGGTGATGGACGACGTGCTGTCGGACCGGCTGACGCTGCGCAAGGGCCGCAACGTCATCCGCGGCGCGGTGATCAACGGTCCCGGCCTCAGCGATTTCTGCGTCCGCTTCCTCGATGCGGAGGGCAAGCCGATCACCGCTTTGTCCACCGTGCTGCGCTGATCCGGGAGACCGCCATGATCCGCCCTATCCTCGCCGCGCTCGGCCTCTCGCTCGGCCTTGCCGCCGCCCCCGCCGCTGCGCAACTGCAGGGCGAGCCGTTCATCCACGACCCCTCCACGGTCACCTTCTCCGACGGACGCTGGTATACGTTCGGTACGCGGCAGGGCGGGCTCGTCTCCGACGACGGCTGGACGTGGCGCAGCGGCCCGGTGCGGCCCGGCGGCGGCGTCGCGCCCGACGTCATCAAGATCGGCGAGCGTTACTACATGGCCTATGCGGTCGGCGGCGGCGGCATGTCCGGCGGCCATGCCAGTCAGGTCAAGATCATGTGGACGCTGTCGCTCGACCCCAAGTCGCCGCGCTTCGGCTATCACGACGTCGGCGTCGTCGCGTCGAGCGACGGGGTGGAGACGGCCGATGCGATCGATCCCGCCTTCCTGCTCGCCGACGGGCGGCTGTGGCTGACCTACGGCACCTATTTCGGGCCGATCCGCATCGTCGAACTCGATCCCAAGACCGGACTGCGCGTCGCCGGCAACCAGCCGGTCGATGTCGCGATCGACATGGAAGCGACCGCGATGATGTATCGCGACGGCTGGTATTATCTGCTCGGCACGCACGGCACCTGCTGCGACGGGCCGAATTCCACCTATCACATCCGCGTTGGCCGGGCGCGCAGCCCGCTGGGGCCGTATCTCGACCATATGGGCACGCCGCTGCTCAAGGGCGGCGGCAAGCTGGTAGTGAGTGCGCGGGGCCGCGACATCGGCCCCGGTCACTTCGGGCTGATCGAGCTGCCCGGCGGCGTTGAGAAATTCTCGATGCATTACGAGGCGGACATGGACCGCAGCGGGCGCAGCGTGCTGGGCATCGCGCCGCTGCTGTGGCGCGACGGCTGGCCGGTGGCGGGCGAGAACGTCGCGCCGGGCACCTATGAGATCGTGTCCGAGCGCAGCGGTTATGCGCTGGGACTGGCGACCGACTTCGTCCGCATCCCGTTCGACGCGCGCGCGAGTTTCAGGGCCAAGCCGGACGATCCCGTCGCACCGCTGCCCGACCAGACGCTGGCGCAGGATGGCCCGGGCTGGCCGCAGGGCCGGGTGCGCGTCGACCTCGCCGATTACATGGTGCGGCCGCACCAATTGTGGACGATCGCGCCGGTGGCGGGCGCCGGCGGGTCGTTCGGCGCGCCATATTACAAATTGACCATCGCCGGGACGACCCGTGCGCTGGCGGCGACCGCGGCGGGCGAGGTGGAGGCGGTGCCCGCCTTCACCGGTGCGGCCGAGCAATTGTGGCGCGTCGATCAGCTCACCGACGGCACCTATCGCATCATGCCCAAGGCGGTGCCGGGCGGCCGTACCGGGCTGGCGCTGGTCGCCATCGGTGCGAGCACGCCGACGCTCGCCGCCTTCGATCTGGCCAGCCCGGCGGGGCGCTGGACGTTCCGCACGCCCTGACTCCCGCCGCCGCTGCCGCCATTACGAGAGGAAGACCGATGATCCCGTTCCGACCCCGCGCCGCCCGCGCGCTGTTGCCGCTGCTGCTCGCCGGCCTTGCCCTGCCGGCGACAGCGCCGGCGCAGGAGCGTGAAACCGAGGCTGTACAAGCGACGCTGCGCGCCGACACGCCGGGGCCGCAGGTGCATCGCGACGTCTTCGGCCAGTTCGCCGAGCATCTCGGCCACGGCATCTATGGCGGGATCTGGGTCGGCCCCAAATCGCGCATCCCCAATGACGCCGGCTATCGCCGCGACGTGCTCGCCGCGCTCAAGGCGATCAACGTGCCGATGGTGCGCTGGCCGGGCGGGTGCTTCGCCGACGAATATCATTGGCGCGACGGCATCGGCCCGGCGAAGGACCGGCCGGGTAAGGTCAACACCAACTGGGGCGGGGTGAACGAGGACAACAGTTTCGGCACGCACGAATATTTCGGGCTGATGGAGCGGCTGGGCGCGAACACCTATGTCGGCGCGAACCTCGGCAGCGCGCCGCCCGCCGAAACCGCGCAATGGGTGGAATATATGACCGCGGCGAAGGGCAGCAGCATCCTCGCCAAGGAGCGCGCCAAGAACGGCCATGCCGAGCCGTGGAAGGTGAACTATCTCGGCATCGGCAACGAACTGTGGGGCTGCGGCGGCAATATGCGTCCCGAGTACGCCGCCGACGAGACCAATCGCTACGCGCAATTCGCCAAGTCGGCGAACGGCCCGATGCTCAAGATCGCCAGCGGCCCGAGCGATTCGAACTACGAATGGACCGAGGCGATGATGCGCATCGCCGGCAAGAATATCGACGGGCTGGCGCTGCATTATTACACGCGGCCGCGCGACAAGGACTGGAAGGACAAGGGGCCGGCGATCGGCTTTTCCGAGCATGAATGGGCGACGACGATGCAGCATACGCTGCAGATGGAAGAGTTCCTGACCAAGCACGCTGCGATCATGGACAAATACGACCCCGCCAAGCGCGTGATGCTGGCGGTGGACGAATGGGGCACCTGGTACGATCCGACGCCGGGCAGCAATCCCGGCTTCCTCGAACAGCAGAATTCGATCCGCGACGCCGTCGTCGCCGGGCTCAACCTCAACATCTTCGTCGCGCATGCCGACCGGGTGCGGATGGCGGCGATCGCGCAGATGGTGAACGTGTTGCAGGCGATGCTGCTCACCGACGGGCCGCGGATGGTGAAGACGCCGACCTATTGGGTGTTCGACCTGTACAAGCCGTGGCAGGGGGCGACGGCGCTGCCGATTACGCTGACCTCGCCCTGGTATCACAAGGACGAGGTGGCGGTGCCCGCGGTCAATGCCTCGGCGGTGCGCGACGCCGCGGGGCAGGTGCACGTCGCGCTGGTCAATCTCGACCCGAACCGCGCGCTGCCGGTGTCGGTCGCGCTGACCGGGGTGCAGGCGGGGCAGGCGAGCGGCCGGATCGTCACCGGCGCGGCGATGGATACGCACAACAGCTTCGATGCGCCCGATACGGTGACGCCGCAGCCGTTCACCTCGGCGCAGGTCGCGGGCGGTACGTTGACGCTGACACTGCCGGCCAAGTCCGTCGTCGTGCTCGACCTGCGCTGAGCCGGTGCGCGGCGGTCCCTCCTCCTGGTGCCGGTCGGCGGCTGCGGCAGCGGTGCTCGCGCTGCTGACCGCGGCAGCGCCGTCGCCGCGTGCGGTGCACGTCAGCGTCGATGCGGCGCGCGTCACCGCGCCGCTGCCGCCGATCTGGCGGTTCTTCGGCGCCGACGAGCCCAATTATGCGACGACGGCGGAGGGCAGGCGGCTGCTCGTCGAGCTCGGGCGGCTGCGGCCGAGCGAGATCTATTTCCGCGCGCACAACCTGCTGACCAGCGGCGACGGCACCGCCGACTTCAAATGGGGCAGCACCAACGTCTATACCGAGCGCGACGGCCAGCCGGTGTACGACTGGCGGATCGTCGACGGCATCATCGACAGCTATCGCGCCGCCGGCATCCATCCCTATCTCGAGATCGGCTTCATGCCCGAGGCGCTGAGCGCCGCCCCGCCGGGCACGCCCTATCGCCTGCCCTGGGCGCCCGGTGTCGATGCCAAGGGCACCGCCGGCTGGACCTATCCGCCGCGCGACGAGAAGCGCTGGGCCGACCTCGTCTATCGATGGACGCTCCACAATGTCGCGCGCTACGGTCGCGCCGAGGTGGAGCGCTGGTATTTCCAGACGTGGAACGAGCCCAATCTGAGCTTCTACTGGAGCGCCAGTCCGGAAGCCTTCTACCGGCTGCACGACGTCACCGTCGATGCGATCCGTCGCGCGCTGCCGACCGCGCGGGTCGGCGGTCCCGATCTCGCCGGTGCGGGCGGCACCTTCATGCAGGGCTTCCTGCGCCACGTCACCACCGGCACCAACCATGCGACGGGCGGAACGGGTACGCCGACCGACTTCCTGTCCTTCCACGCCAAGGGCCAGCCGGCGGTAGTCGACGGCCATGTCCGCATGGGGATCGCCAACCAGTTGCGCACCGCCGACGAGGCGTTCGCCGCCTTCGCCGCGGTGCCGCAGCTCGCCGGCAAGCCGGTGGTGATCGGCGAGAACGATCCGGAGGGCTGCGCCGCCTGTCCGGGGCCGGCCAACGCGTATCGCAACGGCCCGCTCTACGCGAGCTACACCGCGGCGAGCTACGCGCGGCTGTGGGAACTGGCGCAGCGGCGCGGCACGCGGCTGGAGGGCGCGCTCGCCTGGTCCTATACGTTCGTCGGCCAGCCGTGGTTCGCCGGCTATCGCCAGCTCGCCACCAACGGCGTCGATCTCGCGGTGCTCAACGTCTTCCGGCTGTTCGCGAAACTGGGGACGGAGCGGATCGCGGCGCAGAGCGACGGGCAGGTGCCGCTCGCCACGATGCTGCGCGACGGGGTGCGCGGCGCGCCGGATGTCGGCGTGCTCGCGACGCGGACCGCGCCGGGGCGCGTCGCGCTGCTGCTGTGGCATTATCACGACGACGACGTGGCCGGCCCCGACGCCCGCGTGACGCTCGACGTGGCGCATGTCGCGCCGGCGGCGGCGGGGCGGATGTGGCGCGTCGATGCGCAGCACGCCAACGCGTTCGGCGCATGGCAGGCGATGGGTTCGCCGGCGCGACCGACGCCCGCGCAGGTCGCGACGCTGAAGCGCGCCGCGCGACTGACGCCGGAAGCGCTGCGCCTGACCGGCGGCCGGCTGACGCTGACCGTGCCGCGGCAGGGCGTGGTGCTCGTCGAACTATGATCTTCGTTTTCAGCAGAGGATTGACCGCGATGACTTCCTTCCGTGTCGGCGCGCTTGCCATCGCACTGGCGCTCAGCGTCGGCGGCGCATCGGCGCAGGTGACGACGCCCGCGCCCGCGCCGGTGGCGGGCGCCAAGCCGGTTACGATCGAGCGGATCACCGTCCATGCCCCGAGCATCGAGGGCAATCTGGAAGGCGAAAGCCCCGATCGCGCGGTGCTGGTCGTATTGCCGCCGAGTTATCGCAGCAGCCCGACGCGGCGCTATCCGGTGGTCTATGCCCTCCACGGCTATTCGATCGGTGCCGAACAATGGATCGGCGAGATCCACGTGCCGCAGACGGTGGAGGGCGCCTTCGCCAAGGGCACGCGCGAAATGATCGTCGTGCTGCCCGACAGCAAGACGGTGCACAACGGCTCCTTCTATTCGAGCTCGGTGACGGTCGGCGATTTCGAGACGTTCATCGCGAGGGACCTCGTTGCCTATGTAGATGGCCACTATCGCACGATCGCCGACCGGCGCAGCCGCGGGCTCGCGGGCCACTCGATGGGCGGCTACGGCACCGCGCGGATCGGGATGAAACATCCCGAGACGTTCGGCGCGCTGTACATGATGAGCCCGTGCTGCCTGTCGACCCGCGCGCTCGGCACGCCCGATGCCGCCAACGAGGCGGCGTTGCGTAGCCTGCGCTCCCCCGCCGACAGCGCCAAATTGTCCTGGGGCCTGCGCGCGCAGCTCGCCACCGCGGCGGCCTGGTCGCCCAATCCCAAGGCGCCGCCGCTGTTCCTCGACCTGCCGATCAAGGACGGCGTGCCGCAGTCCGACGTGCTGGCGCGCTGGTCGGCGAATGCGCCGCTCGCGATGCTCGACCAATATGCCGGCAATCTCCGGCGCTATGCGGCGATCGGCATCGACGTCGGTGACCGCGACGGGCTGAAGGACGACGCCGCGAAGCTTCATACCGGGCTCGACCGCTATGGCATCGCCAACAGCTTCGAAATCTATCCGGGCGACCATACCAGCGGCGTCGCCGGCCGGGTGCAGGACAGGATGCTCCCCTTCTTCTCGCGCGCTCTGGTGTTCGGCCGATGAGGCGCGGCTGGGGATTCGCGGCGGCGGCGCTGCTGGCCACGACCGCGTCGGCGCAGGTATGGCGGTCGGATCAAGGAGACGGCACGTTCCGTAACCCCGTGCTCTACGCCGATTATCCCGATCCCGACGTCATCCGCGTCGGCCGCGATTATTATATGGCGAGCACCACCTTCGCCAACGTGCCCGGGATCACGATCCTGCACAGCCGCGATCTGATCAACTGGACGATCGTCTCGCATCTCGTCGACCGGCTGGAGGGGTTGCCGCAATACGACCTCGAGGGCGGCAACGCCTATCGCAAGGGGCTGTACGCCTCCAGCCTGCGCTATCACGCCGGCACCTATTATCTCGCCAACACGCCGGTCGGGCAGAAGACGCGCATCTGGTACGCGAAGGACGTGCGCGGGCCATGGCGCTATCACGAGCTGGAGCGCGAGGCGTTCGATCCCGGCCTGTTCATCGAGCCGGACGGCCGCGCCTATCTCGCCACCGCGAGCACCGCCGACGGCACGATCACGCTGCTGACGCTGGATGCGCAGCTCGCCCATGTCACCGACGCCAGGCGCATCCATTACATCAAGGGCGCGGAAGGATCGAAGATCATCCGCCGCGGCGATTATTATTATCTGTTCAACGCGCTGCCGCCACGGCTGGCGCTGAGCGTGTCGCGATCGCGCAGCCTGTTCGGGCCATGGGAGACGCGCGACCAGATCGACGACAAGAGCGGCGGCCATCAGGGCGCGCTGGTCGACCTGCCCGATGGCCGCTGGTTTGGTTTCGTGATGGAAGACAGCGGTGCGATCGGGCGGATGACCAATATGAGCCCGGTGTTCTGGCAGAACGACTGGCCGGTCTGGGGCACGCCCGCCGCACCCGGCCGCGTGCCGCGCCGCGCCGCCAAGCCGATCCCCGGCGCGCGCTTTGCCGAGCCGGCGACCTCCGACGATTTCGCCGCCGCGCGGCTCGGGCTGCAATGGCAGTGGAACCACAATCCCGATCCCGCGCGCTGGTCGCTGACGCAGCGGCCGGGCTGGCTGCGGCTGCGCCCGACGGTGGCGACGCGCTTCTGGTCGGCGCGCAACACGCTGACCCAGAAGGGGCAGGGACCGGCGAGCCGCGGCGAGGTGAAGCTCGACATCGGTCATCTGGCGCCCGGCGACCGCTGCGGTTTCGGCACGCTCGGTCAGTATAGCGCCAATATGACTGTGACCCGCGGGGTGGACGGCACGGCGGCGGTCACGGCGGAGGTGACGGAGGACAAGGTGGGTGGCGCGATCACCACGACGCTGGCGACGGCGCCGCTGCCGCGCGGCGATGCGCTGTGGCTGCGCACCGACATGGACTTCACCACCGACCGCAGCCGGTTCGCCTATAGTCTCGACGGGCGGCGCTGGACGCCGCTCGGCGGTGACGCGCCGCTCGCCTTCGCGTGGCGTACGGGGACCTTCCAGGGCGAGCAGTTCGCGCTGTTCTGCTATGCCGACAAAGCGAGCGCGGGGTGGATCGACGTCGATCGCTTCACGCTGTCGCCGCTGGCGCCGGCGGGGACGGTGCGGCCGTAACGCTCGTGCCTCAAGCGTGGAGGAGATCCCGATCGCGTGCCCTGACCCTGTCGAGGGGCAGGTGAGTCTCACGGTGCTTCGACAGGCTCAGCACCAACGGATTTGGGTATACGTTGGGGGCCGTTGCGCTCACGGGAGCGCTAGAGCGACCAGCACCTACAACTGGCCAACAACGAAGGCGATTCCCCCCTACCGTTCGCCCTGAGCCTGTCGAAGGGCAGGTGGGTCTTACGGTGCTTCGACAGGCTCGGCACCGACGGGGTGGATAGACCGGCGTATCAGGCGCGTGAGGCGCGTTCAGACCGGCGTTTCGGCGGGCATCGCGCTGCGCGTGTCGCTCAGTGCGAGGTCGACGAGCACTTGCATCGCGGCGGTGGCGGCGGCGGCGTCGCGCGCGGCGATCGCGTCGTAGACGCGGGCGTGGTCGGGGATCGGATCGCGCGGCAATGCGCGGGTGCGCTGCTTGAACTGCGTCGTCCAGGCGACCGCGGCGCCGATCGACGCGCCGAGCACGACCATCGCATCGTTGCCCGTCGCGTGCAGCAGCGCGTCGTGGAAATCGCGGTCGGCGGCGCGGCCCTCCGCGGTGGCGAGCGTGTGGCGGCGCATGCCCTTCAGCGCCTCGCCCATCCGCGTCAGATCGGCACGGGTGCGGCGCTCGGCGGCGAGTGCGGCGGCGGCGGGCTCGATCACCAGCCGCAGCTCGAACAGGCTGCGGATCAGCCGCGGGTCGGGCTCGCCGGCGAAGGCCCAGGCGAGCACGTCGGGGTCGAGCAGGTTCCAGCGTTCGCGCGGCAGCACGTGCGTACCGGTTTTCGGCCGGCTCTCGACCAGTCCCTTGGCGGCGAGCACCTGCACCGCCTCGCGATAGGCGCCGCGCGAGACGTCGAGCGCCTCGGCGGCGGCGACCTCGCCGGTCAGCACGTCGCCGGGGCGATATTCGCCCGACAGGATGGCGATGCCGAGCTTGTTGGCGACCGCGCCGCGCAGTCGTCGCCCCGGCTTGCGGGTGCTCGATGCCGGGGCCGGCAAGGCGGTGATGCTGCTGTCGTCGTTGGTCGCCACTGTTCAGACAAGGCCCGGATCAAAGGGATAAGTCAATAAGCGACCATGGTCGTGGGCGGCCGGGGTCGGGGGCGGCCCACATCACCGGGTCAATGCAGCATCGCCCCAGGCCGCCGGCTGCACCCGTCCGTCGCCGGCCCGCGCGACGAGCTCGACGATCGCGACGCCGCCGACGTTCGCCTGCAACGGCGCCGGCGGCGTGCCGAACGCCATCGGCGGCGACTTGGCGAGCAGCCGGCCATCCCCCCACACTTCGAAGGTGATCGTGCCGGCCTGACGCTCGCCGGAATCGTTGACGCCGACCTGCGCGGCGAAGCGCTTGAACCCCTGGTTGCGCACTTCGAGGCGGGAATTGCCGAGCACGCCGATGCCGGTGTCGAAGTCCTTGCCGGCGACGCGCATCAGCTTGCCATATGGCGCGCGATCGGCCTCGGCGCCGCCCCAGCCGCCATATTGCGGGTGATCGCCCGGGCCGCGCGTGCCGGTCCACGGCGTGATCGAATGGTGGATGGTGGGATCGGGCTGCGGCGTCACCACGCCGTCGGCGGCGGGATTCACCCGGCCGGTCTGTTCGGAGAGGTAGAGGCCGTTCGCCAGCCGGCGCGTGCCGCTGGCGCGGAACACGCGCGTCTCGTGCGGCGCCAGCGTCAGCGCCAGCTCGCCACGAAAGCGACTGTCCTGCTTGCTCCACAAATCGCGCAGCCGCACGTCGGCGGTCGGCAGCAGCTTGAGATGCGCGGCGGTCAGCACCGCCTTGGCGGGCAGCGCGGTCCGGTTGAAGATCGCGACGCCCTTGCTGCCGTCGGCGAGCGTCTTGGCGAAGATCTGCACCTCGTCGGAATCATAGGCGAGCACCGCTTGGTTGCCCGCCGGGTCCTGATTGAGAGCGACGAGATCGGCGTTGCCAAAGATCGCGAGCTGTTCGGGGGTGAGCTTGCGCAGGTCGTAGCCGATGAACAGCGGGGCGTTGACCATCGCCCACAAGGCGAAGTGCGACCGCGCCTCGACGGTGTGGGCATTGTCGAAATCGCCGGTGCCGACGTACAGCATGTCGGGGTCGTTCCACGATCCGGGATGCGCGTAAAGCGCCCGATGCGTTACCGTGTCGAAATTGGTCAGCATGCGCGACCACACCGGCTGGATGTCGTCGCTGGTGCGCGAGCTGTTGCCGACGTCCTTGCCCCAGGCGCGCACGTCGCCCGCGCCCCACAGGCAGAGCGAGAAGACATAGTCCCGGTCGCCGGCATAGGTGCGGATCGCGGTGCCGACCTGTTCGTAGAGACGGCGCACCCCGGCGACGTCGGAGCCGCCGAGCGACTGCATGTCGACCAGCGGCGGCAGCGCGCGGTACAGGCCCGAACGGACGCGCGGCGCGTCGGCGGGCAGGCCGCGGATGCCGCAGGCGTCGACCTTGATGAAGTCGAAATTCCAGTCGCGGAAGTAGAGCTTCATGTCCTGGTCGACATGGCCGTACAGGCCGACCTCGCGCTCGGCGACCGTCCCCTCGGGCTGGTTCTTGAAGTCGGGCGTGTAGATCTGGCCGCAGCTGTTGCGGCCGATGTCGGAATAGATGCCCGCCTTGAACCCCATCGCGTGCAATTTGTCGGTGAACGGGCGGAAGCTGGGATCGGCGCCGGTCGCGGCGGAGGGGAAATGATCGGTGCGGATCAGCATCCGCCCGTCGGGCTGGCGCCGCTTGAGCCACCAGCCGTCGTCGATGTTGACGTAGCGATAGCCGAGGTGGGCAAGCCTGGTGTCGCGCAGCGCCTGCGCGGAGGCGAGCACCTTTTCCTCGTCGACGTCGCTGTTGAACGCGTTCCACGAATTCCAGCCCATCGGCGGGGTCGGCGCATGGCCGCTGGCGTTGGCGCTCCAGCGGCCGGTGGCGGCGAGCGGATCGCCGTCGGCCGCCTGCGCGCCGGTGGCGAGCGCGAGCAGCGACAGGCCGGCGAGAATAATCGGACGGGCGATCATTTGGGCAACTCCTGCGACTGGCGCGTGGTGAAGGTGGCGGTGCTGCCGGGGGCGGTGCCGGGCTGGCCGCCGCCGACGGTGACGCGATAGCGGCCCGCGGCGACCGACCGCGCACCGTCGGGCGCGACCGAACTGAGGTCGCGCGGCGACAGGTCGAAGGTGACGGTGCGCGCCTCGCCGGGGCGCAGCGCGACGCGCTGAAAGCCGCGCAGCGCGAGGCGCGGCATGCCGGGACGGTCCGGGAAGGTCAGATAGAGCTGCGCCACGTCCTCGCCCGGCCGGTCCCCCGTATTGGTCAGCCGCGTGGTGACGCGCAGCCCCGCCTCTGCCTCGCCGCGCGCCGGCGTGACGGTGAGCGGGCCGTAGGCGAAGCGGGTATAACTGAGGCCGTGGCCGAACGGATAGACCGGCGTGCCGGTGAAATAGCGATAGGTGCGCCCCGTCATCGCATAATCGCCGAACGGCGGCAGGTCGGCGACGCTGCGGTAGAAGGTCAGCGGCAGGCGGCCCGACGGATTGGTGCGGCCGGTGAGGATGTTGGCGGCGGCGAGGCCACCGGTCTCGCCGGGATACCAGGCTTCGAGCACCGCGGCGGCATTGGCCTTGGCCCAGGCGAGGTTGATCGGGCTGCCGTTCATCGCGACGAGGACGATCGGCTTGCCGGTGGCGCGCGCCTGATCGAGCATCGCCAGCTGGTCGGCGGGGAGGTCGAGCGTCGTCTTGTCGCCGCCGGCGAAGCCGGGGACGGTGACGCCGGTCTCCTCCGCCTCGAGGTCGGAGGTGAGGCCGACGACCGCGACCAGCACGTCGGCATCGGCGGCGGCGCGCTTCAGCGCGGCGGCGGGGGCATCGGAGATGCGCTTCCAGACGAGATCGATGCCGCTGCCCTCGGCCTTGATCGCATAGCGGCGGCCGGCGACGAGCTTGACCGTGGTCATGCCGGCAAGGTCGTTCCAGCGCGCCTTGCGCCGGTCGGAGACGATCCGCCCGTCCAGTTCCAGCGTGCCGCCCGCACCCGACAGGCCGACGCGATAGCTGCCGGTCTCGGCGGGGACGAGGAAGCCGGTCCAGACCGTGCGGTGCACGTCGGCGACGCGGGCGAGATCGAGGTTGCGGTCGCCGACATCGGGTTCGATCCGCGTCGCCACCGGCTCGCTCTGGTATGTGACCGCGGCGACAGTCTTTTCGCGCGTGCCGGGCGCATAGAAGGCAGGCAGCGGCGTCGCCGGGTTGTAATAGCGCGCGAGCAGGCCGGGCTTGCCGTCGGGCGTCTGCAACACGGTGGTCGGGATGCGGTCGCCGTCGGTCATCGATTCACCGAACGGCACTAGCGTCACCTGGCTCGCCCCCAGCGTGGCGCGCAGGCCGTCGAGCACCGAGACCGGCGGCCCCGACAGGCCCGAGGAGTAATTGCCGCGCAGCACGCGCGTCGCGTCCCCGAGCGGGCCGATCACCGCCACCTTCGTTCCGGCGCGCAACGGCAGCGCGCCATCGTTCTTGAGCAGCACCATCGAGCGTTCCGCCGCAGCGAGCGCCAGCGCGCGATGCGCCGGCGCGGCGATCGCGCTGACCGGCACCGCGGCGGGGGCGCCGGCGAGACCGGGCAGGTCGCCGTTGCGATAGCGCGCGGCGAACAGGCGGACGAGCGTGCGGTCGATGTCGCCTTCGGTGATCAGATTGCGGCGCAGCGCCTCGCGATAGCGATCCTCCAGTCCGGCGGTGTCGCCGAGCGTCGCATTGTTGCACTCGCTGTCGACGCCGGCGCGCATCGCCGCGGCGACCGCGGTGGCGCCGTCGGGGGCGTATTTGTGATTGTCGGCGATGTCCTTCACCGCGTCGCAGTCGGAAACGACATAGCCGGTGAAGCCCCAGGCGCCGCGCAAATGCTCCCTGAGCAGCAGGTCGCTGGCGCAGGCGGGCTGGCCGTCGATGCGATTGTAGGCGCACATCACCGATCCCGCGCGCCCCTCGACGATCGCGGCACGGAAGGCGGGGAGATAGGTGTCTTCCAGATCGTGCGCCGAGACGAACACGTTCGCTTCGTGGCGGGTGCCTTCGGGACCGCTGTGGACGGCGAAATGCTTCGGCGTGGCGATCACCTGCGGCCGGTCGGGGTTGGGCCCCTGCATGCCGCGGACGAAGGCGACGCCCATCGTCGCGGTGAGGAACGGGTCCTCGCCGTAGGTTTCCTGCCCGCGGCCCCAGCGCGGATCGCGGAAGATGTTGATGTTGGGCGACCAGGTGTCGAGGCCGGTGCCGATATGGCCGACGCGCCCGGTCTGGCGGGCGAGCGTGTGCAGCGCGCGCACTTCGGTGCCGATCGCACCGGCGACGTCATGGACGAGCGGGGCATCGAAGGTGGCGGCAAGGCCGATCGGCTCGGGGAAGTTGGTGGTGTTGCGTGCGCCGAGCGCGCCGTGCAGCGATTCCGTCCACCAATTGTAGGCCGGGACGTTCAGCCGCGGGATCGCCGGTGCGACGTTGAGCAGTTGCGGCAGTTTCTCCGCGATCGTCATTCGCGCGACCAGCGCCGACGCCATGCGGAGCGCCGGATCGGTCTCCGTCTGCCGCTGCGGTGCGGCGGGTTCGCGCGCGAGCACCGGGGTGAGCGCGAGCGCGAGGCCCGCCGTGGCCAGCCCTGCGGCCCGCATCGTGATCGCCATCGTCATCTCCCCTTGCGGCGTTGCGTGTCGCTTATCGTGCCACCGGCACTTCGAACGTACCGACCGGCAGCTGTGCGTCGTCGGCAAGGTTGATCGCGGGCGAGTCCGCCCAGGCGTAGCGGACCCGCGTCACCGGCTTGCCGTCGCCGGGCAGCGTGACGGTAGTGCCGGCGACGCTGCCGCTGGCGTAGCGGCAGGTGCCGGGCGCCGCGTCGCACAGTTCGAAGCCGATCGCGCGATCCGAGCCGCGCGCGTGGAGCGCGCCGGTGACGCCGTCGAAACGCAACGTCACGCCGCCGCCCGCCGCGCCGCTCGCACCGGCGATGGCCGGGCCGGAGGGTGCGATACGCTCGCCATAGACGGTGGCGCGCATGACGCGCGCGAGCCGCTGGCCGACCTCGTGCTTCTCGCCGGGATGGATGTCGAGCACGTCGCCGATGTCCATCGCCACCGCGATCCCCGCGCGCGGATCGGCGGCGGCGACGCGGCGCTGCGCATCGCGGACGAGGCCCCAGCCGCTGTCCGACGGCGCAATCGCCGGCGTGCCGTAGGAGGAGAGTTGGACGACGCCGAACGCCGCCTGCGGGCTGGCGAAGCGGCTGCGCCAGTCGGCGATCAGCGCGGCGAGGCGGCGGTCGTAGCCGGGGATGCCGGTATCCGACTCGCCCTGATACCAGGCGATGCCGGCGAGCCGCATCGTGCCGAGCGGCGCGATCATCGCATTGTAGAGCGTGCCGGCGCCGTTGATGTCGTCCCACGGCACGCGCGGCGCGGCGCCGGCAAGCCGCTTGGCGACGGCATAGCGCCAGTCGCTGCCGAGCGGCTGGCTGCTGCCGTCGGCGAAGGTGATACGCATCGTCTCCGCCGGTCCGAGCATGCCGCCATAGGCATAGACGTCGTCGTCGTTGACGGTGATGACGTTGCGCCCCGCCTTCAGCGTGCCGGCGGGTAGCGCATAGACGCGCGATTGCGAGGCGAGGCTGCTACCGCCGACGCCGACGCCGTTGACCCAGGTGCGATCGGCGTCGTCGACCATGCCGAGCACCAGCGTCGCGGGACCGCGCGCCTGTTCGGCGGTCACCTCGATCGTGCGCTGATACCAGATCATGCCGTTGTAATCGGCGAGTTCGGGCACGCCCCACGTCTCGAACGCGGTCATCGCTGGCACTGGCTTCCAGTCGAGCGCGGCATCGGCCTGCCACGGCTCCTTGCCGCGCGCGTCTCCGGCACCGGCACGCCACCAATCCTCCCAGATCGTCGAGGCGCGGCGGTTGGCGGCGGCGGGGTCGCGGGCGTAGAGTGCGAGCAGGTCGGCGGCGTCGCCCATGTCGGACGCGCGCAGCGCCGGCGCGCTCATCCAGGCGCTGATCCGCGAGCCGCCCCAGCTCGAATGCACCGCGCCGATCGGCACCTTGGCGGTGCGGCGCAGCGCCTGCACCATATAGAAACAGGCTGCCGAGAAGCTCTGCGCGGTGGTGCCGTCGGCGGCGACCCAGCGTGGTGCCTGATCGAAGCGGGCGAGCGGCGCGGGGGCGGCGACCTTGGCAATCGTCAGCAGCCGCATCTGGTCGTCGAGCGGCGGGTGCGCGTCGGGGATCAGCTTCTGCGCGTCGGTGACCGCCAGCTCCATGTTGCTCTGGCCCGAGCAGAGATAGACGTCGCCGACGAGGATGTCGCGGAGCACCGCCGCGCCGCTCGCCGCGGCGATGGTCAAATCGTAGGGGCCGCCGGCGGGCAGCGCCGGCAGGCGCGCCGCAAACCGGCCGTCGCGCCCCGCCTTGGCGGTGACGGTGTGGCCGGCGAGCGTGATCATCACCGTCTCGCCCGCCGCGGCATCGCCGGCGAGGTCGATCGGCTGGTCGCGCTGGATCACCGCATGATCGGACAGGACGCCGTCGAGCCGTGGCGCGGCCACCGCCGGGCTGGCGCAGGCGAGCGCGACGAGGGCGCAGGAGGCGAGAGCGATCGTCCGCATGGGCTGGGCTTTCCGGGTCAAATGGGTTGCAGACCGTGGCGGACGATCCGTTCGATCAGGTCGCGATGACGCGGCAGGCTGGCGACCATCCGCTGCGTCTGTACCGCATTCTCGCGCCGGGCGCGGCGCGCGAGTTCGGCGTCCGCCTCGATCGTGCCCGGCAAGACGGCGCTGCGCGCACCCATGCCGTAGAGGACATATTGGTAACTGGCGGAGGGGAAGACCTCCTCGGCGCGGTCGAATTCGTCGTGCAGCCAGGGCGATTGATGCTGCCACAGCTCCATCAGCCCGCGCAGGCGGTCGGGGATCGTCTCGGGCCGGACGTTGTCGCGCCAGAAGTCGGTGTCGGTCCGCTGCGTCAGCGCGTAATGCAGCTTGAGGAAATCGATGATCCGGCCCCAGCGATACTGGGTCGTGTCGTTGAAGCGGCGCGCGACGACGTCCATCACCTCGCGGCACGGCGGCAATTGCTCGGCGATCATCTTCGCCGACAGTTCGATCAGCACGATCGCCGAGGCTTCGAGCGGTTCGAGGAAGCCCGCCGCCAGCCCGACCGCGATGCAATTGCGCTCCCAGAAACGCGTCCGATGGCCGGCGCGGATCGAGAGCTTGCGTACCGGCAGGTCGTCGCCGGCCGGACCGATATAGGCGCGCAGCTCGCGTTCGGCGGCGTCGACGTCGATATGGCTGCTGGAGAAGACATGGCCGACGCCGCGTCGCGTCGGCAGGCCGATGTCCCAGATCCAGCCCGCCGACTGCGCGGTCGAGAGGGTGTGGCTGGCGATCGGATCGTCGGGTTGCGCATAGGGCACCTGGATCGCCAGCGCGGTGTCGCAGAACAAGGTGTCGGCGCAGCTGCGGAAGGGCACGCCCATCGCCTTGCCGATCAGCAATGCGGCGAAGCCGGTGCAGTCGACGAACAGGTCGCCGTCGATCGCGATGCCCTGTTCGGTGTCGAGGCCGACGATGTCGCCGCTCTCGTCCTTGCGCACGTCGGTGACGTCGGCGCGGACGTGGCGGACGCCGAGCGTCTCGCAGCAGTGGCGCTGGAGGAAGTGCGAGAATTTGCCGGCGTCGAGGTGATAGGCGTAATTCGCCTGCCCCTCATATTCGGGCGTCGCCATCGTCTTGGGAGCGAGCCCCTCGTCGCAGATGCGGCCCTGCGGCGTGACCGTGTCGCAGAAGCTGCCGTCGCCGTCGCCCGCCAGCCAGTGCGGCGCGAGGTTCACGCTGCCGAATTGCTGCGGCAGCATCAGCGGGTGGTAATAGCCGTCGTCGACCGCGCCGGTCGTCCAGCGGTTGAAGCGTGCGCCCTGTTTGAACGAGGCGTCGCACTGGCGAAAGAATTCGGTTTCGGAGACGCCCATGCGCTTGAGCGTGCTGCGCAAGGTCGGCCAAGTGCCCTCGCCGACGCCGATGATCGGCACGTTGGGCGATTCGACCAGCGTGACGGTGAAGCCGTGCGGGCGCTGGCCCTGATGGCGTGCGGCGATCACCCCGGCGGTCAGCCACCCTGCGGTGCCGCCGCCGACGATGACGATGTTCCTGATCTGGTGCATGGCTTTGCGTGTTCGCAAAAATGACGGAGCGCAACCAGGGTCGCGCTCCGCCAGGGGGAGAGGATCAGAAGCGGTAGCGGGCGCCGACCGTGTAGCGGCGACCGTAATCGAACACGTCGAGCAGCTGGTTGGAATAGCGGCCGTGCGTGCTCTGCTGGTTGTTGTTGACGTTGAGTGCCTCACCGAAGACGCTGAAGTTCTTGGTGATGTCGTAGCTCGTCGTCAGATCGATCTGGAAGCTCTGGTTGACGAAGGTCGGCTCCGATCCGAACGAACCGGTGTTCTGGTTCTGGCCGAACTGGAGCAGATATTTGTCGCGCCAGTTGAGCGCCGTACGGAACTGGAAGCCGTTCTTGTCGTAGAATCCGACGAAATTGGCCGAATTGGCAAGGCCGGTGACCGCGAAGCCGGTCTGGGTGATGTTCTTGTCGTCATACGGGCGGTTGGTGTTGACGAAGGTGGCGTTGGCCTGGAAGCCGAAGCCGGTGTCGCCGAACACCTGCTGCAGCGCCAGCTCGACGCCGCGCACGGTGGCGTCGGGGCCGTTGACCTGCTGCGACACGGCGAAGCTCGCCGCGGTGCCCGTGGTCGGATCGACCAGCCCGTTGATCCCCTGACGCGTCACGCCGCCGACGATGAAGTTGCTGACGTTCTTGAGGAAGAAGTTGACCGCCAGATAGGAGTTGCGGCGGTAGTACCATTCCATGCCGAGATCGAAATTGTCGGCCAGATAGGGCTTCAGGTTCGGGTTGCCGCCGCTCGCCGACAGGGCGCCGATCCGTTGGCCGTTGCCGACGTTGAGCACCGGGTTGAGCAGGCTGAGCGACGGACGGGTCAGCGTGCGCGACGCATCGACGCGCAGGATCAGATTGTTGGTCAGCTCCAGCTTCGCATCGAGGCTCGGCAGCAGGTAGGAATAGGAGCTGGTGTTGGTGACGCCCTGCACCGGGGTGTAGGTCGGAATGCTGAGCAGCGTCGGATCGGCGGTGCTGGTGACCAGCGACGTCGGCAGGCGGCCCTGGCCGGTGGCGACGAGGTTGGTGACTTCGTTGCGCACGCCGGCGTTGAACGTGAACGGCAGGCTGCCGATCTCGGTCTTGAAGTTGACGCTGAAGTACAGCGACCACGTCCGCTCGCGCACCTTGAGCACGCTGCCCGGATCGACCGCCTCGTCGAACGTGCCGGTAAAGCCGGTGACGTTGCCGTAGTTGAAGCCGGGGACGTTCTGCGCCGACGGATTGCCGAGGCTGGTCAGATAATTCTGATAGGCGACCGGGCTGAACACGAACACCGACGGCGGCAGGCTGCCCTTGAAGCCCGGAATGAAGTTGTTGAGGCTGACCGAGCCCTGGTACAGGCTGGCGGGCAGCGGCGAGATGCCCGAGGTGCCGCGCGACGGCCCGCCATAGCCGGCATAGGCCTGCCAGAAGTTGTTGGTGAACGTGCTCTGGTTGCGGAAGTCGAACGTGTCCTGATAGAATTGGCCACCGGCCTTGATCGTCAGATCGTCCTGCTTCCAGGTGGCGTTGCCGCGGAACTGGACCAGCTCGTCGGTATTGTGCTGCGTCTGGTTGACGGTGACGTGGCTGCCGATCAGCGACGTGTCGGCCCAGCCCGCCGCATTGCCCGCCGGCCCGTAGTTGCTGATCGTCGGGAAGGCGTCCTTGCTGTTGCCGCCGACGGTGAAGCGCAGGTTGTTGCTGAGCGCATTGCCGTAGCCGATGTCGCCGTTGCGGCTGCCGATCACGTCGCCCGGGTTGAGCCAGCTCTTCGCATAAGCGACGTCGCCTTCCAGCGTCAGGTTGCTCGTGGCGTCATATTTGACGTTGAGGCCGGTCTGGTTGGTCTGCAGGATCTGCTTGTTGAGCGCCGAGGTGAAGTCGGTCGGCGTGCCGGTCTGGGTGAAATCGGTCGCGGTGCCGTTCTTGTCGAGCGTGACGTTGCGCAGGTCGCCCTGGTTGAACCAGACGCCGAACGCATAATTCTCCTGGGTGATCGTCTGACGCGAGAAATTGTTGTCGATCGTCAGCATCAGGTCGTCGGACGGATGATATTGCAGCGCGATGCGCGCATCGACGCGCTCGTCCTCGACGCGCTGCTGCTCGGCGCCATATTGTTGCGGGAACCAGCCCGGCAGGTTCTGGCGGTTGGCCGGATTGGCATAGGCGGCCGAAGCGGTGTTGCTGGTCGGCGTGCAGGTGCCGGTGCTGCCCGCGAGCTGGCAGGGGGCGAAATTGCCGCCCGGCCAACCCGACACATAAACGCGGTTGGTATCGGTATCACGCTTGGTGTAGATCACGTCGGCGAGCACGCCGAAGGTCTCGTCGGCGTTGGTGCTGCTGACGAGCAGGCCGCCGGTCGGCACGATCCTGCCCGACCGGTCCTGAATCGAGCCCGAGCCGGTCGCGGCGACGCGGAAGCCGGGGTGGTCGAACGGATTGGGGAAGGCGATGTTGACGGTCGCGCCGATCGAGCTCGACGCCAGCGACACGTCCGGCGTCTTGAGGACGCTGAGCTGGCCGATGAAGTCGACGCCGACGGTGCTGAAGTCGATCTGGCGGCCGCCGGTCGCGGTCGAGATGCGGCGGCCGTCGTACAGCGTGGTGTTGAAATCGCCGCCGAAGCCGCGGACGGTGATGCCGGTCGGCTCGCCGCGCGAGCCGGAACGCTGGATCGACACGCCGGGCAGGCGCTGCAGCGAGGCGGCGACGTTCGAATCCGGGAATTTGCCGATATCCTCGGCGGAGATCACGTCGACGACGCCCGACGAGGTGCGCTTGAGATCGAGGTTGCGCTGGAGCGAGCCGCGCAGGCCGACGACGACGATGTCGTCACCCGTGCCCTGCGCGCTGTTGCCCTGCGACACGTCCTGCGCAGTCGCCGCATCCTGCGGCTGGCCGGCTTCGGCAGCGCTGGTCGTGTTGGCAGTCGCCGGCACGGCGGGCTGCGGCGCGGCGGGCTGGCTGGTCGTGCTATTCTGGAGGTTGCCCTGGTCCTGGGCGAGCGCCGGCGCGGCCCAGGCGAAGGTCGCCAGGCTGGTCGCGCAGGCAAGAACATGGATTCGGCGGAAGCTGCGGGCTCCGGTACGCGCACGCATGGTCGTAGGCATTTCTGACATCCCCTCTTTTTACGTCGCGCTACCCCTTCTTGCGGGGGTGCGAGCGACTGCTCGGTTTCTCTGCCGATTCGGGTGTATCGCACCCCGTCACGACATGAACGGTAGCGCTCACAATATCGCATCGACATGCTTTTGCAAGCATTTGTAAGAGTGATGCGGACGCTTTGCATCGCTCGTCCGCTGTGCGATCTCTAGCACTAACAATCGCAACGAGTTGGAGGGGTGGATGCCGGACTGGCAGATGTTGAACGGCGCGGATCATGCCGCGCTGCGCCTGTCGCGCAGTGCCGACGGCACCCGCCATTTCGCGCAGATCGTCGCCGACGAATTCCTCCCGGCGATGCTCCATTATCCGATCCTGTTCACCAAACATCCCGAAACGGGGGCTTTCTATGCCGGTGTCGTCATGGGGCTGGAGCCGGGGCGCAACCTGATGACGGTCGACGGCCGGTTGCCCGATTACCGGCCTGCCGATCTGGAACGGCAGGGCTTCTTCATCGCCGAGGGGCAGGTGGTGATCGATCGCGAGCATGCGGTGTTCGCGACCGGCGAGGGGCAGCCGCTGTTCGAGCCGACCGGCGAGGCGGCGCCCACGCTCAAGCGCGTGCAGCAGGCGCTGCACGCGCTCGACCAGGGCATCGCCGCCACCGATGCGATCATCCGCCGCTTCCTCGACCACCGCCTGATCGAGCCGATCGACGTGTCGATGCAGTTCGACGACGGTCGCCACCTGCGGCTCGATGGCCTCTATACGATCAGCCTCGACGCGCTGCACGCGCTGCCCGATGCGGCGGCGCTGGCGCTGTTCCGCAGCGGCGATCTGCAACTCGCTTATGCGCAGACCGGTTCGGTGCGGCATCTGCGCACGCTCGGCCGCATCCATAACGACCGGCTCGCGACGACGGCGCTGTGATCGACGCCGCGCCGCCGGCGGCATTGGCCGATCCCGAAGCGTTCCGCCGCGACGTGATGGTCGCCGGCAGACCGGTCGTCGCGCGCGGCGCGGCGCGGCACTGGCCGATGCTGGCGGGCGGGCGCGACACCGTGGTCGAGGCGCTGCTAGCCTTCGACGCCGGGCGGTCGGCGGAGATGTTTGTCGGGCCGCCGGCGATCGGCGCGCGTTATCATTACGACGAGGCGCTCGCCGGGTTCAACTTCACGCGCACCACTCTGCCGTTCCGCGAGGCGCTGGCGCGCGTCCTCGACACCGCGGGCCAGCCGGACAGCCCGAGCCTCTACATGGGCTCGCTGACCTCTGAAAATTGCTTCCCCGGTATCGAGACGGTGGTGCGGTTGCCGTTCGTGCCGCCGACGGCGCGGCCGCGGATCTGGATCGGCCATGCCTCGACCGTCGCCTGCCATTACGACACGATGGACAATGTCGCCTGCGTCGCCGCGGGGCGGCGGCGATTCACCCTGTTCCCGCCCGAGGCGATCGCCGACCTCTATGTCGGGCCGATCGACCATACGATGGCGGGACAACCAGTCGGGCTGGCGGTCGGCAGCGCGCCGGGCGACGCACGGTTCCCGCGCTTCGATCGCATCCGCGACCGCGCGCTGGTGGTGGAGCTGGAACCGGGCGACGCGCTCTACGTGCCCAAGCTCTGGTGGCATCAGGTCGAGGCGATCGGCGAGGTCAACGTGCTGGTCAATTTTTGGTGGGACGGCTTCGCCGACGGTCCCGACCAGCCTTATACCGCGATGATGCTGGCGCTGATCGCGATCGCCGAGCGGCCGGCGGCGGAGCGTGCCGCCTGGCGGGCGTGGTTCGACCATTATGTCTTCCGCCCCGAAGGCCATCCGCTCGCCTTCCTGCCGCCGGCCAGGCACGGCATCCTCGACGGCCAGCCCGAAAGCCGCGGTCGCATCCGCGCGCTGGTGATGCGGCTGCTGCGCGGCGGCTGAGCCGCGCCGTCAGCCGATGGGGCGGAGCGTCACCTCGGTCGGGCCGGTGCCGAGCGGCAGCGTGACGCCGTCGCGCTCCGCGGTGCCGGTCTCGGGCGCATAGTCGCGGCCGCGCGGCGTCGTGCGGATGACGGACAGCCGGGCCCGCGGCGTGTGCGCGTCGGCGGGGTCGAGCGTCAGGACGATCGTGCCGTCCGCGGGTGTGTAGCGCGCCGCGGCGATCCGTCCTGCTTCGAGCGTGATCCACTGGCCGGCGGGCGCGACGAACAAGCGCGTGTGCGCGCCGTCGCGCGGCCGGATCGTCACGTCGCCGCGCTCACGCGTCACCGCGCCGCCGAAGCCGAGCCAGCCGAAGGTCGGATCGTCCACCAGATAGGTCGCGACCGCATAGGCGTGCGCGAAATAGCCCATGCCGTAATCGCCGCTATACGGATCCCAGCGCATCCGGTCGGGCCAGGCGTGAAAGGCGGCGGAGGCGAAGCCGTCGCTGTCGATATTGGTGATACCGCCCATCAGCCCGCCGTAGGCGACGCGCAACAGGTGCAGGTCGGCGGGATCGCGTCGGAACGAATCGAACAGCGGCAAGGCGTTGTTGGTCGATCCGTAATGATGGATCTGGCGTTCGATGCGCGGATATTTGCCGCCGTACAGGAAGTCCCAATAGCGCCGCGCATTGCCGTTATAGCCCCAGCTCGGCACCGCGGGATCATAGCCCAGGATCACCTCGCGCGTCTGCACCGCCTGGCGGTCATGACCGAAGTGGCGCAGCCAGTCGTAGACCTCGGGCTGGCCGGTCGAATCCCACGCCATCTCGCTGCCGAAGGGATAGCGCAGCCCCGCCCAATGATCGGCGCGGCGGCGCATCAGCGCCTCGACCGTGTCCGCCTCGGCGGTCATCCCCTCGCGGCGCAGATCGGCGAGGATGTCGAGGAAGACGTTGCCCTCCATCTGGCCGAATTGCGTATAATGCGGCGCATCGCGCATCATCGCGACGATCGTCCGCTGCGCCCAGCCGAGATACCAGCGCCAGTCGTGGCGCGTCACCAGCCCGTCGTGGTTGCGCGCCAGGCGGTAGAGCACCCAATGGCCGATCGCGACATGCGGATAATTGTACGAGCGGCCGAGGTCGCCGGCCTGTCTGGCGCTCCACGCGGTCCAGCTCTTCCATTGCGCGGGATCGCGGTAGAGCGTCGGGAACCGCGCCGGGTCGTAATAGAACAGGCTCTTGCGCACGCCGCCGGCATGCGGCCCGTCGGCGACCTGCAGCCGGCCGACCACCGTTTCGTCGACCAGCCGTTCCAGCTTGGCGACCTCGCCGGGCTCGGGGTGATCGAGCTGCTTCATCATCGCCGCGACCCAGCTCCCCGCGCCGCCCTCGTCGCTCATCCCGGCGATCCACACGCGCGGCTCGACGTCGACGATGCGCTGCGCCTCATGGTCGTAGGTGAGGATCGCCGGCGTCCGGCCGAAGGGATCGTCCTTGCCCTCATACCATTGCCGCGTCGTCGCGAACCGGCCGAGCGCCGCCATCGTCGCATCGAGCGGGCGGGTGCCGTAATAGCTCACCGTCTGCCGCTGGCCGTCGGCATAACGCAGCGTCAGCCGCGCCGGGCCGAAGCCGTGGCTGGTCACCGCCAGCCGCGTCCAGCCGTGGACGGTGCCGTCGCGCCGCACCGACAGCGCGCCCGCCGGGCTGCTGTCGATCGCGGCGATCGCGGCGGGGGCGCGGACGAACAGCGTCGCGGGCTGATCGGTCGGCACGACATAGCCGGGAATGCCGATCGCGACCGGGCGATGCTGCGCGATCAGCGTCGGCTCGATCGCGCGGATCGACGGCGCGGTGACGAGGCGCAGGCCGATCTCGATACTGGCGCCGGGCGCGATGGTGCGGCTGGTGGGCACGTTCCACTGTTCGCCGGCGCCGCGCCATTCGCGTTCGGCGAAGCCGCGCGAATGGACCAGCCAGTCGTAGAAGCCCTCGAACGTCTGCTCGCGCGGCGTCTTCTCGGTGAAGACGCTGCCGGCGGGCGCATCCGCGGCATCGGCGAGCGGCGCATAGGCCTCGAACGGCGTATCGCGGCCGGGCAGGACGAGCAGCGCCGGTCCCTTGCCGTTGAGCCGCGTCACCTGAAGATAGCCGGCGTCGCGGCCGATATAGGGATCGGCGAAGCTCGCCTGCGCGTGCGCCTGGTCGAGATCGCGGCCGGTGATGATGTTGTCGAACGCCATCGGCAGGCCGAGGCCGCCGATCTCGACCGGCGCGTTCGAACGGTTGGTCAGGCGGAAGCGCAGCCCGAGCGCGCCGCCCGCCGCGACCCAGCGCCGCTCGACGGCGAGCGGGATGCCATCGCCCATGGTCGCGGTGATGTCCGCCGCGGCGATCGTGCCGCGCGCCGCCGGCAAGGGCCGGATCGGCCAGCGGCGGTGCGCCGAGCCGAAGTCGCGCCACGGCCCGCCGCCGCTGCGCAGGCGGATGTCGATGTCGCCGACGTGATTGTAGCCGTCCCCCGCCCGCTCTCCCTCGCGCGCGGTCGGCACGAAGCTGAACCCCGGCTCCCCCGTCGGCGACAGGCGCGCCAGCGTCTGCGTATCGGCGCGCAACGTCCCGCGCAGCGCGCCCACCGCGAACGGCGTGACCGGCATCGCCGGCGCCGCGCCGACGAGGAGAAGCGCGGCGAGCGCGGGCAGGCGGGTGAGCGTCATGCGGGCCTTTGCGATCGGTCGCCGCCGGCATCCCGGCAACGGGAGCATGATCGATAGGCAGGAATGCATCCGTATACAATATCCGGCGCGGCGATTGACAGACGTTGCAATGGCGTGATCGTATACCGCCGATAACGGGGGATAAGCGATGGTGTCGCGGCGGGAGGTGATGGTGGGGGCGGCGGCGGTGACGCTTGCCGGGCGCGCGGCGGCGGCGACCGGCGGTGCGGGGCCGGCGCGACCGCTGCCGCTGACCGTGGTGCGGCTACGGCCGTCGGATCAGGCGACGGCAGTGGCGGTCAACCGGCGCTATCTGCTGCGGCTCGAGCCCGACCGGCTGCTGCACAACGTCCGCCTCTACGCCGGATTGCCGCCGAAGGCCGCGATCTACGGCGGATGGGAGAGCGACACGATCGCCGGCCATACGCTCGGCCATTATCTCAGCGCGCTGGTGCTCGCGTGGCAGCAGAGTGGCGACGCCGAATTGCGCCGGCGGGCGGACTATATCGTCGACGAGATCGCCGCGGCGCAGGCGAAGCGCGGCACCGGCTATGTCGGTGCGCTCGGGCGCAAGACCAAGGACGGCGCGATCGTCGATGGCGAGGCGATCTTCCCGGAGATCGCGCGGGGCGAGATCACGTCGGGCGGGTTCGACCTCAACGGCTCGTGGTCGCCGCTCTATACCGTCCACAAATGGCTCGCCGGGCTGCTCGACGCGCATCAGGCGTGGGGCAATGCACGGGCGCTCGCGGTGGCGGAGGGGCTGGCGGGATATATCGCGCGCGTCTTCGCCGCACTGACCCCGGCGCAGGTGCAGACGGTGCTCGGCTGCGAATATGGCGGTCTCAACGAAAGCTATGCCGAGCTCTATGCGCGGACCGGCACGGCGGAGTGGCTGCGGATGGCGCGGCTGCTCCACGACGACAAGGTGCTCGATTCGCTCGCGCGCGGCGAGGATCGGCTCGCCAATCTCCACGCCAATACGCAGGTGCCCAAGCTGATCGGCCTCGCCCGGCTGCACGAGGTGAGCGGCGGCGATCCCGCCGCGGCCCGCGCCGCGCGTACCTTCTGGGAGGCGGTGGTCGGGCATCACAGCTATGTCATCGGCGGCAATGCCGACCGCGAATATTTCACCGCGCCCGATACGATCGCCGAGCACATTACCGAACAGACCTGCGAGCATTGCAACACCTACAATATGCTGAAGCTCACCCGGCAGCTGTGGGCGTGGCAGCCGGACGGCGCGCTGTTCGACTATTACGAGCGCGCGCAGCTCAACCACGTCATGGCGCAGCAGGACCCGGCGACCGGCGGCTTCACCTATATGACGCCGCTGATGAGCGGCGCGACGCGCGACTTCTCGACCACCGCCGACGACGCCTTCTGGTGCTGCGTGGGGTCGGGGATGGAGAGCCATGCCAAACATGGCGATTCGATCTTCTGGGAAGGCGTGGATGGAACCTTCTACGTCAATCTCTACACCCCCGCCGATGCCGATTGGGCGACGCGCGGCGCGCAAGTGACGCTCGATACGCGCTATCCGTTCGAGTCGGAGGCGACGCTGACCTTCACCCGGCTGCGCCGCGGCCGTTTCCCGGTCGCGCTCCGCGTACCGGGCTGGGCAAGCGGGACGGCACAGGTCACGGTCAACGGCACGCCGGTGACGCCGGTGCTGGCGCGCGGCTATGCGACGGTGACGCGGGCATGGCGCGCGGGCGACCGGATCGCGATCACGCTGCCGCTCGCGCTGCGCCTGGAGCCGGCACCGGGCGACGCGCGCACCGTCGCGGTGCTGCGCGGGCCGCTGGTGCTCGCCGCCGATCTCGGCGCGGCGGCGACGCCGTGGGAGCAGGCCGATCCTGCCTTGGTCGGCGGCGATCTGCTCGCCGGCTTCGTCGCCCGCGATCCCGCCGCCGCGCATTATAGGACGCAGGGGGTGCTGCGGCCGAGAAACCACGACTTCGTGCCCTTTTATCGTCAGTATCGCCGGCGCAGCGCGGTCTATTTCCGGCGCTTCGACGCAGCCGAATGGACGCGCGAGGAGGCGGCCTACACCGCCGAACAGGCACGCCTGCGCGACGTGGCGGCGCGCTCGGTCGACGTCATGCACCTCGGCGAGATGCAGCCCGAGCGCGATCATGGCCTGACCAGCGCCACCTCCTATCCCGTGACCTATCGCGGGCGCACCGGCCGCGATGCGCGATCGGGGGGCTGGTTCGAATGCACGATGGCGGTCAGGCCGGGGCCGCTGCTGTTGCAGGCGCGCTATTGGGGCGGCGAGCGGCCGCGCGACTTCGACCTGCTGATCGATAACGTCCGGATCGCGACGCAGCATCTCGGCAACGATGCGCCGGGGCGGTTCTTCGACGTCGCCTATCCGCTGCCCGAGGCGCTGACCCGCAGCAAGCGCACGGTGCGCGTCCGCGTCGTGCCGCATGACGGCAGCACCGCCGGGCCGGTGTTCGGCCTGCGCATCTATACCGCCAAACCGGGAGAGACCGTATGACCGATCGTGCCGGCGTCCCGATGACGCTCGCCGCGCTGCGCGCGCTTGCCCGCGCCAAGCTGCGCGCGGTGGGCCTCGCCGAGGATCATGCCGAGGCGGTGGCGGAGACGATGGTCGCCGGCGAGCGCGACGGCTGCGCCAGCCACGGCATCTACCGGCTGCTCGTCGCCGCGGCGAGCGTCAGGGCGGGCGTGGTGGTGCCCGATGCGGTGCCGGTGGTCAGCCGGCCGGGTAAGGCGCTGGTCCGCGTCGACGGCGGCGGTGGCTTCGCGCAGCTCGCCTTCGCGCGCGGTCTGCCGGTGCTGGTCGCGGCGGCGCGCGAGCACGGCATGGCCGCGCTGGCGCTCAACCATGTCGTCCATTTCGCCGCTTTGTGGCCGGAGGTGGAGGCGCTGGCGCGCGAGGGGCTGGTCGCGCTCGCCTGCACGCCGTCGCACGCCTGGGTCGCGCCCGCGGGCGGCACGCAGCCAGTGTTCGGCACCAACCCGATCGCGTTCGGCTGGCCGCGGCCGGCGGGCGATCCGTTCGTCTTCGACTTCGCGACCAGCGCGGTGGCGCGCGGCGAGATCGAGCTGCATCGCCGCGCCGGCCTGCCGGTGCCGGAGGAATGGGGCTATGACGCAGAAGGCGCGCCGACCACCGACGCCAAGGCGGTGCTCGATGGGGCGATGCGCACCTTCGGCGGCCACAAGGGGTCGGCGCTCGCCGCGATGGTCGAGTTGCTCGCCGGGCCGCTGATCGGCGATCTTACCAGCCGCGAATCGCTGGCGCTCGACGACGGCCGCGGCGGATCGCCGGTCGGCGGCGAGCTGATCGTCGCGATCGACCCTGCCGGCTTTCTGGGCGAGGCAACCGCCGCGCATCTCGCGCGCGCGGAGGCGATGTTCGCGGCGATCGAGGCGCAGGGCGCGCGGCTGCCCTCGGCACGGCGCTATGCGGCGCGCGCGCACAGCCTGTCGGAAGGGGTCGTGGTGCCGGCAGCACTGCACGCCGAGATCATGGCGATCGGAGCGGCGGCATGAGGGGCGCGGTGATCGCCGCGCTCGCGCTGCTCGCGACTCCGGTCGCGGCGGCGCCCGCCACCGGCAGTGCGGACGCGCGGTTGCGGGCGCTCTACACCGCTGAATATGCCTGGCGGAAGCAGCAGATGCCGCCGAGCGAGGACGACGACAAGAACAGCGCGCGCAGCCTGCCCGACGTCGGTCCGGCGGCGCAGGCAGCGAAACTCGCGCGCTGGACGCAGACCGCGACGGCGCTCGCCGCGATCCGTCCCGCCGCGCTGTCGTCGGCGGCGCGGGTCGATTACGGCGTCTATGCCGCGCAGATCCGCGCCTTGCTCGCCGAACAGCGGTTCCGCGATTACGAGATGCCGCTGACCTCGGATTCGAGCTTCTGGAGCGATCTCGCCGATCAGGCGCGCGAGCCCTTCTCGCGCGCCGAGGATTATGGCCGCTATCTGACGCTGCTGCGCGCCGTTCCGCGCTATTTCGACCAGAATATCGCCAATATGCGGGCCGGGCTGGCACGCGGCTTCACCCCGCCGAAGGTGACGCTCACCGGTCGCGACATCGGCGTCGCGCAGGTGGTGGAGGCAGGGGCCGGGGAAAGCTCGCCTTTCTATGCGCCGTTCCGTACGATGCCGGCGACCATGCCCGCCGCGACGCAGGCGAAGCTGCGCGCCGAGGCGCTGGCGGCGTTGCACGACGCGGTGGTGCCCGCGTATCGCCGGCTGCTCGCCTTCCTGCGCGACGACTATATTCCCGGGGCACGCACCTCGCTCGCGGCCTATGACCTGCCCGACGGGCGCGCTTATTACCAATCGAAGGTCGCCGAATATACGACGCGCGACCAGACGCCGGCGCAGGTCCATGCGATCGGCGTCGCCGAGGTCGCGCGCATCCAGGCGCGGATGCAGCAGGTGATGGCGACGGTCGGGTTCAAGGGCGACCTGCCCGCCTTCCTGGCGATGCTGCGGCGCGATCCGCGTTTCTACGCAAAGACGCCGCAGGACCTGCTCGATCGTGCCGCCTGGATCGCCAAGAGCTTCGACGGCAAGGCGGCGCGCTATTTCGGGCGGCTGCCGCGCGCGCGCTTCGCGATCAAGCCGGTGCCCGCCGATCTCGCGCCTTTTTATACCAGCGGCCGCGGCGGGCCGGGGGTGTATCTGGTCAACACCTACGATCTGCCGTCGCGCGCGCTCTATGCGCTGCCGGCGCTGACGCTGCACGAGAGCGCGCCGGGCCACGCCTTCCAGATGCCGCTGGCGGCGGAGAACCACGACCTCCCCGCCTTCCGCCGCGAGACCTATCTGTCGGTCTATGGCGAGGGCTGGGCGCTGTATTGCGAGGCGCTCGGCGAGGAAATGGGGATGTATGAGACGCCCTACGACCTGTTCGGCATGCTGAGCTACCAATCCTGGCGCGCGTCGCGGCTGGTGGTCGACACGGGTATTCACGCGATGGGCTGGAGCCGCGAGCGCGCGCAAGGCTATCTGCGCGACCACACCGCGCTCGCCGATCACGAGATCGAGACCGAGGTCGACCGCTACATCGCTTGGCCGGGACAGGCGCTGAGCTATTATACCGGCGAGCTGGCGATCCTGGCGGCGCGGCGCCGGGCCGAAGCCGCGCTCGGCCCGCGCTTCGACATCCGCGCCTTCCACGACACCGTGCTCGCGCTGGGATCGGTGCCGATGCCCGAGCTCGACCGGCGGATCGACGCCTTCATCGCCGACGGCGGCAAGGGGCCGTATCCCGAGGAGGCGCGCTGAGGGCGTCCGGCGTCCGGTTGTTTCGACAGGCTCAGCACCAACGGTGATCGGGCGCCCCCCCGTTAGCCCTGAGCCTGTCGAAGGGCGGTGCCGCAAGCGATGCCGCCGCCTCTGGTCTCCCGTGCTTCGACAGGCTCAGCACGAACGGTTGGTGGGCGTGCCCCCGTCACGAGCCGTCAGGGCGTTAGACTCTCTGGATCGAACGGGCGGTCGATCGACGGTTGCGGTTCGGTGAACCAGGCGGCGCCGTCCTCGGTGACGTGGAAATGGTCTTCCAGCCGGATGCCGTAGCGCTCGGGGACGACGATCATCGGCTCGTTGGAAAAGCACATGCCCGGCGCCAGCGGCGTCGTGTCGCCGCGGACGAGATAGGCAGGCTCGTGGATCGACAGGCCGATGCCGTGGCCGGTGCGGTGCGGCAGGCCGGGCAGGCGATAGTCGGGGCCGAGCCCGGCACGCTCCAGCACCGCGCGCGCCGCCGCGTCGACCGCCTCGCAGGGCACGCCGGGCCGCACCGCGGCGAAGGCGGCGGCCTGCGCCTCCTTCTCCAGCGCCCAGGTCGCACGGATGTCGTCGTCGACGCGGCCGAAGGCGTAGGTGCGCGTGATGTCCGACTGATAGCCGTGGATCGCGCAGCCGGTGTCGACCAGCACGAGCTGGTCGTCGGCGAGCGCCTGATCGCCGGGCAGGCCGTGCGGGAAGGCGGTCGCGGTCCCGAACTGCACCGCGCAGAAGGTATAGCCCGGCGCGCCCAATGCGCGATGCGCGTCGTCGATGAAGCGTTTCACCTCGCTCGCGCGGATGCCGGGGGCGAGGATGCGCGCGGTGCGGCGGTGGACCTCCAGCGTCATCGCCTTGGCCTGCGCCATCAGCGCCAGCTCGGCGGGCGATTTGATCATGCGCAGCCCGTCGATGATGCCGGCGCCATCGGTCACCGTCAGCGTCGCGCCGAGCCGCCGCGCGACCGCGAACGGCAGCAGCGGGTCGAGCGCCAGCGTCGCGCCGGCGGGCAGCGCGTCGACGACGAGGGCGACCGGATCCGCGTCCTCCTCCCACAAGCGGATATCGGCGGCGATCTCGAGCTCGGCGACCAGCGAGCCGCGCTCGAACGCCGGGCAGATCACGATCGGCTCACCCGCGACCGGCAGCAGCAGCGCGACCAGCCGCTCGGTCGGCGACCAGCCGACGCCGGTGAAATAGCGCAGCGACGCGCCCGCGGTGACGAGCAAGGCGGCGGCGCCGCTCGCCGCGGTCGCGGCGCGGGCGCGGGCGAGGCGGTCGCTGCGCTCGTCGGCGCCGATCACCGGCGCCGGGTCGCGCCAGGGGGCGAGGGTGGCGAGTTGCGCCGCTGCGGTCGATCCGCCGATGGTCATCGTGTTGCTCCGAAACGGTTCAGGGAAAAGGGGGCGAGGTCGATCGTCGCGGGCTGGTCCGCAACGAGCGCGGCGACGATCTCGCCCGTCGTCGCCGCGAGCGTCAGACCGAGATGCTGGTGGCCGAAGGCGTAGAGCAGATTGGGCGCGCGGGTCGAACGGCCGATCGCGGGAAGATAGTCGGGCAGGGTCGGCCGCGCACCCATCCAGCGCGTGAACGGCGGCCGCATCGCCAGCCCGAGCGCCTGCACCTGCGCCTCCAGTCGCTGCCATTTGCGCGGGTCGGGCGGTGCGGCGGCATTGCCGAATTCGACGAAGCCCGACGCCTGGACGTGACCGGCGTAGCGGGTGACGATCATCGAGCGATCCTCGAACACCAGCGGCGGGCAGTCGGCGGGCCAGGCGTCGGCGGCGGCGCGGATGTGATAGCCGCGCTCGGCGATCAGCGGCGCCACGTGGCCGGCGGCGGCGACCAGCGGCGCGCTGCCGATGCCGGCGGCGACCACCACCAGATCGGCGGCATGGCCCGCGACCGCGGCGCGGCCGTCGCGGACGGTGAGCGTCGCGGCGGCGCGGACGATGCGGCCGCTGGCGGCGATCAGCGCCGCCTCCAGCGCGGCGGCGAGCGCGGCGAGATCGGCGATCTGGCCGCTGCCGGAAAAGCGGATCGCACCGGCGACCGGCACTGCCGCCACCGCGGCGATCCGGGCGCGATCGTCCGGCCCCGCATCGGCGACCGTCGCGACGCCGGTGTCGGCCGCGTGCCACGCCGCGGCGCCGCGCGCGGCGCTGTGCCGGTCGTTCCAGACGACGAGATGGCCGTCCTCGCGGAGCAAGGCAGGCGCGTCGATCGCCGCGACCAGTCGCCGCCACGCTGGCATTGCGGTGGCGAGCAGGCCACCCAGCGCGGCGCTGCCGTGACGGAAGCGCGACGGCCGGCTCGCGGCGAGATAGCGCGGCAGGAAGCGCAGCCAGTCGCGCGCCATCGCCGGCGGCAGGTCGAGCGCGCCACCCGCGGCGAAGCGGCGCCGCCACGCGCTCGCCACCGACGCCGGCGAGGCGAGCGGCGCGACCTGCTCGACCGCGATATGGCCGGCGTTGTTCCACGACGGTGCCTGCCGGTCGGCATCGCGATCGATCACGGTGACGGCATGGCCCGCGCGGGCGAGCGTCACCGCCGCCGACAGCCCCACCACACCCCCGCCGAGAATCGCGACCTGCCGCTGCATCATCTTGTCCTTGCCGCGCTTCTATGACTTGGTATACGATATTCCACAGACGATAGAGGACGCAAGCAGCATGACGATCGGGTGGAGGGGCGTTTTCCCCGCGGTGACGACCCAGGTACGCGAGGATCTTTCCATCGATCTCCCTGATACGCAACGCGTCGTCGACGATCTGGTGCGCGACGGCGTCACCGGCGTGATCGCGCTGGGGACGGTCGGCGAGAACAATTCGCTCGATTTCGACGAGAAGGTGACGACGCTGACCGCAATCGTCGAGGCGGTGGCAGGCCGCGTGCCGGTCGTCACCGGCGTGTCGGAATACGACACGCGACGCGCGGTGCGCTATGCGCAGGCGGCGGAGAAGGCCGGGGCGGACGGGCTGATGCTGCTGCCGCCGATGGTCTATGTGCCCAAGCCGCACGAGCTGGTGAACCATTTCCGCGGCGTCGCCGAGCAGACCGGCCTGCCGATCATGCTCTACAACAACCCGCCCGCCTATCGCACCGTGATCGATCAGGAGGTGCTGACCGCGCTGGTCGAGGTGAAGAACATCGTCGCGGTTAAGGAATCGGCCCCCGACACGCGCCGCTTCACCGACTTCCGCAACGCCTTCGGCGATCGCTACGTGCTGTTCGCGGGGCTCGACGATGTCGCGCTCGAAGGTTTGTTCCTCGGTGCGCAGGGCTGGGTGTCGGGTCTGACCAACGCCTTCCCCAGGGAATCGGTCGAGCTGGTGCGCGCGTTCGAGCGTGGCGATCACGCCAAGGCGATGGAAATCTATCGCTGGTTCATGCCCTTGCTCCACCTCGACGCCGAGCATGACCTCGTCCAGTCGATCAAGCTCGCCGAGCAGGTGATGGGCCGCGGGTCGGAGCGGGTGCTGCCGCCGCGCTACGTGCTGGAAGGCGCGCGCCGCGCCGAGGTAATCGCGATGGTCGAGAAGGCGGCGGCGACGCGGCCGGCGCTCGGCTGAGCCGCGGAGCGATGCGCCACACCTTCTTCTGCATCGACGGTCATACCGCCGGCAATCCGGTCCGCCTCGTCGCCGGCGGGGCGCCGCTGCTCAAGGGAACCTCCATGTCGGAGCGGCGTCAGGACTTCCTGGCGCGCTTCGACTGGATCCGCACCGGTCTGTGCTTCGAGCCGCGCGGTCACGACATGATGTCGGGCGGCTTCCTCTATCCGCCGACCATGCCGGATGCGGATATCGGCATCCTGTTCATCGAGACCAGCGGCTGCCTGCCGATGTGCGGGCACGGCACGATCGGCATCGTCACCTTCGGGCTGGAGCACGGGCTGATCCAGCCGGCGACGCCGGGGCGGCTGCGCGTCGAGGTGCCCGCGGGGGTGATCGACATCGCCTATGAGACGGCGGGCGACAAGGTGACTGCGGTGCGCATCACCAACGTTCCCTCCTATGTCGCGGCGACGGGGATCGCGATCGATGTCGAGGGGATCGGGCCGCTGTCGGTCGACGTCGCTTATGGCGGCAACTATTACGCGATCGTCGAGCCGCAGGGCGGCTATACCGGGCTCGACGATCTCGGCGCCGACCGGATCATCGCGCTCAGCCGCAGCGTCCGCGCGGCGGTGCGCGCCAAGTTCGAGCCGGTCCATCCGCTCGATCCGACGATCCGC
The DNA here is from genome assembly GCF_005503285.1 of Sphingomonas sp. 2SG. Taxonomy (NCBI): domain Bacteria; kingdom Pseudomonadati; phylum Pseudomonadota; class Alphaproteobacteria; order Sphingomonadales; family Sphingomonadaceae; genus Sphingomonas; species Sphingomonas sp. 2SG. The sequence goes on along the minus strand of NZ_SCMZ01000005.1, from coordinate 61,470 downwards.
GGCGTCAGCCACGTGCTCTGGGCCGACCGGCCGAGGGGCGAGGGGGCGGACGGTCGCAACGCGGTATTCTACGGCGACAAGGCGATCGACCGGTCGCCGTGCGGCACCGGTACCTCGGCGCGGCTCGCGCATCTCGCTGCCAAGGGCGTGCTCGCCGTCGGCGACCGGTTCGTGCACGAAAGCTATATCGGCAGCCGCTTCGTCGGCCGGGTCGAGGCGGCGACGACGCTCGGCGACACGCCGGCGATCGTGCCGTCGATCGAGGGTTCGGCGATCGCCACCGGTTTCAACACGATCTGGATCGATCGCACCGACACCTTCTGGGAGGGATTCCAGGTCACGTGAGCGCGCGGCATTTTGGCGCCATGTGGTGAGCATCGTGATCCGCACCCTCTCCGAACGCGTATTCGAGATCGTCCGCGAACGGATCGTCACCGGCCAGCTGGCGACCGACACGCCGCTGCGGCAGGATGCGCTCGCCGCCGAACTGGGGGTGAGCAAGATCCCGCTGCGCGAGGCGTTGGGGCGGCTGCAACAGGAAGGATTGCTGACCAGCCAGGCCAATCGCGGCTATATGGTGCGCGCGCTGTCCACCGATCAGGCGGAAGAAATCTATGCGCTGCGCCTCGCGATCGAGCCCGCCGCCGCCGCTCATGCCGCCGCCTGCGCCGATCCGCCGGCGCGCGACGCGGCGGTGCAGGCGTTCGAGCGGCTCGACCGTGCCGCGGGCAGCAATCTCGCCGCGGTGGCGATCAGCAATCGCGAATTCCACGTCGCGCTGGTCCGCCCGGGCGGTCGGCTGCTGACCACGCAGCTCATCGAGCGGTTGTCGATCCTCGCCGAACGCTATGTCGTCGCGCATCTCGCCCCCGCCGGGCGCGAGACGCGCGCGCATCAGGAGCATCGCGCGCTGCTCGACGCCTTTCTCGCCCGCGACGGTGCGGCGCTGGAGACGTTGCTCGCCGGCCATATCGGCGCGACGCTCGCCGACCTGCGGGAGCAGTTCGCCGCCCGCTGACGGCATCATCATCACAACGGGGGACACGATCATGTTGGGGCCGCGCAAATCGCTCGACGCCGTCTTGCGCCACGACGCCGGACAGGCGCTCGCCAAGACGCTGTCGTGGCCGCATCTGATCGCGCTGGGGGTGGGCGCGATCGTCGGCACCGGCATCTACACGCTGACCGGGGTGGGCGCCGAGCGCGCCGGACCGGCGGTGATCCTCGCCTTCGCGATCGCCGGGGCGGTCTGCGCCTGCGCCGCGCTCGCTTATGCCGAGCTGGCGACGATGATCCCCGCGGCGGGCAGCGCCTATACGTTCAGCTATGCCGCGCTCGGCGAGACGGTCGCCTGGGTGGTCGGCTGGAGCCTGATCCTCGAATATTCGCTCGCCTGTTCGACCGTCGCGGTCGGCTGGGCGGGCTATCTGGTCGGCTGGATCGAATCGGCGGGGGTGCACCTGCCGGCGCTGCTGCTCGCCGGGCCGCATGGCGGCGGGCTCCTCAACCTGCCCGCGGTGCTCGTTGCGCTCGGCGTGATGGGGCTGCTGCTGCTCGGCACGCGCGAAAGCGCGACGCTCAACATCGTCCTCGTCGTCGTCAAGCTGACCGCGCTGGCGATCTTCGTCGGCTTCGCGCTGCCGGCGTTCGACGCGGACAACCTCCACCCGTTCATGCCCTATGGCTTCGGCTCGGTGGAGAGCGGCGGCACCAAGCGCGGCGTGATGGCGGCGGCGGCGATCGTCTTCTTCGCCTTCTACGGCTTCGATGCGGTCGCCACCTCGGCGGAGGAGGCGAAGAACCCCGGTCGCGACCTGACCATCGGCATCGTCGGGTCAATGCTCGCATGCACGCTGATCTATATGGCGGTCGCGGTCGCCGCGGTCGGCGCGCTGCCGTTCACGCAGCTCGCGCATTCCGCCGAACCGCTCGCGCTGGTGCTGCGCTCGCTCGGTCGGCCGTTCGCGGGCCATCTGATCGCGCTCGCCGCGGTGATCGCGCTGCCCTCGGTGATCCTCGTCATGATGTACGGGCAGAGCCGGATCTTCTTCACCATGGCGCGCGACGGGCTCCTCCCGCGCAGCCTCGCGACATTGAGCCCGCGCACCGGCGCGCCGGTGCGGATCACATTGCTGACCGGCGTGTCGATCGCGCTGGTCGCGGGGGTCTTCCGGCTCGACGAGATCGCCGAACTCGCCAATGCCGGGACGTTGCTCGCGTTCATCGCGGTGGCGGCATGTATGATGGTGCTGCGCCGAACCGCCCCGGAGGCGAAGCGGCTGTTCCGCTGTCCGGCGCCGTTCGTCGTCGGCACGCTTGCGGTGCTCGGCTGCCTCTATCTGCTGTGGAGCCTGCCGCAGGCGACGCTGCTGCGCTTCCTCGGCTGGAACGCGATCGGGCTGGTCGTCTATCTCGCCTACGGCCGCCGTCACGGGCTCGTCGCGCAGCGCTGACGGCACCGGCGGCGGCGTCGGGCGTTCGGACCGGTCGATGACCGAACCAACCTCCGTCGGCGCGCGGCGCCTGCCGCCGCTGCTCGCCGGGATCGCGCTGATCGCGGTCGGGCTCATGATCCTGCTGGTCGGCGCCTTCGCGACGAGCCGCTATCCCTTCGCTTTCGACCGTGCGATCATCGTCGGCGCGCGGGCATGGGGCGGGCCGGCGTGGCTGCCCAAGGTGGCGAGCGACATCACCGCGCTCGGCGGCGGGGTGGTGCTGACCGTGATCGTGGTGATCGTCGCCGGCTTCCTGCTGATCCAGCGGCTCTGGCTGACCGCGCTGGCGACGGTGCTCGCCAGCCTGACCGGCGGCTGGGTGGTCGATGCGGTCAAGGGCGTGGTGCTGCGCGCGCGGCCCGACCTCGTGCCGCATCTGGTCGACGCGAGCGGCTACAGCTTCCCGAGCGGCCATGCGACGTCGAGCGCGGTGGTTTATCTGACGCTCGCCTCGCTCGCCGGACAGGTGACCCCGGATCGGGCGGCGCGACGCTATCTGCTCGTCGTCGCGGTGCTGTTGGTCGGCGCGATCGGGTGCAGCCGCGTCTATCTCGGCGTCCATTGGCCGAGCGACGTCATCGCCGGCTGGAGCTTCGGAACGCTCTGGGCGCTGGGCTGGTGGACCGCCACCGCGCGGGCGCGGGTGGCGATCGGTGGCGAGCGCTAAGACGTATCGACATTTGCGGCCTTAACGAATTCCTCCCCCGCCAGGGGGAGGTGGCGCGGCGAAGCCGTGACGGAGGGGGAGGACACGGAACAGAGGTGTCGCGTACCTCCCCCTCCGTCAGGCCTTCGGCCTGCCACCTCCCCCTGGCGGGGGAGGATTTGCTATAGTCACGAGCTGACTGTCGATCCGTTCTACATTGTGGCCGAATTGGGGCAACGTGGACAAGTTGGACACCTTAACGGAAACGATCCAGCCCTATCGTTTCCATTTCTGCACCAATGAGAAAGAGCGCGACTTGGCGCTGCGTCGATAGCAAGTCCGTGTCGTGTAGGACAGCGGCCGGCATTTCCCCCGTCATATCAAGGCGAAATGCCGACCCCCGACCAATCAGCCGCGTTCGGCGAGCTTGCGCTCCCAGGCGAGCGCATCCTTGACGATCGTTTCGAGATCGTCGCGCTGCGGGCGCCACGGCAAAGCGGCGAGGATCGCGCCATTGTCGGCGACGAGCGCGGCGGGATCGCCGGCGCGGCGGCCCTCGTAGCGGCGCTGGATCGTCAGGTTGGTGACGCGATCGACCGCGTCGAGCACCTCGTTGACCGAGAAGCCGCGGTTGTAGCCGGCATTGAGCGTATGGCTCTTGGCGGGCTCGGCGATCAGCAGTTCGAGCGCCGAGACGTGCGCCGCAGCGAGGTCGCTGACATGGATATAGTCGCGCACGCCGGTGCCGTCGGGCGTGTCGAAGTCGGTGCCGAACACCGACACCGCCTCGCGCTTGCCGGTCGCCGCTTCCACGGCGATCTTGATGAGATGCGTCGCGCCGACCGTCGACTGGCCGGAGCGGCCCTGCGGATCGGCGCCGGCGACGTTGAAATAGCGCAGCGCGCAATAATTGATCGGATGCGCCGCGGCGACGTCGCGCAGCATCGCCTCGGTCATCAGCTTCGACATGCCGTACGGGTTGATCGGCACGGTCGGGTCGTTCTCCTGCACCGGCACCTTGATCGGGGTGCCATAGGTCGCCGCGGTCGAGGAGAAGATGAAGTGCGGCACGCCCTCGACCACCGCGCTCTCCAGCAGCGCGCGCGTCGCGGCGGTGTTGTTGCGATAATATTTGAGCGGGTCGCTGACCGATTCGGGCACGACCACCGACCCGGCGAAATGCATGATGGCGCGGACGTGATGGTCGCGGATCGTCGCGCGGACGGCGGCGTCATCCTCGATATTGGCCTGCACCAGCGTGGCGCGCGGATCGACCGCCCAGTCGAAGCCGGTGACGAGATTGTCGACGACGACGACGTCATAGCCCGCGTCGAGCAATGCGAGCACCGCATGGCTGCCGATATAGCCGGCGCCGCCGGTCACCATCACCTTACCCTGGAACGCCATCGTCTGATCTCCCGTCTTTCGCGCGCCCTACCGCGTTCCTACATCGGCGCAAAGGAGACTATTATGACCGATTATGTGACGCTGGCCGGCGGCTGCTTCTGGTGCACCGAGGCGGTGTTCAAGGATGTGATCGGGGTCGAGAGCGTCGAGAGCGGCTATATCGGCGGTTCGGTCCCCGATCCGACCTACAAGCAGGTCTGCGGCGGCGACACCGGCCATGCCGAGGCGATCCGCATCGGCTTCGATCCCGAGCAGTTGCAGCTCGGCGACCTGCTCGACATCTTCTTCGCGACGCACGATCCGACGCAGCTCAACCGGCAGGGCAATGACGTCGGCACGCAATATCGTTCGGCGATGTTCCCGGCCGACGAGGCGCAGGAGGCGGAGATGCGGGCGGCGATCGAGCGGGCGCAGGCGGATTCGGCCAAGCCGATCGTCACGACGATCGAGCCGATGGCGACCTGGTATCCCGCCGAGGGCTATCATCAGGATTATTGGGAGACCTCGGGCCGTTCCAACCCCTATTGCATGGCGGTGATCCCGCCGAAGCTGCAGAAGCTGCGCAAGAGCTTCGCGGCGCGGTCCAAGGCGGTGGCGGCGTAAGCATTCCTCCCCGGCACGGGGAGGTGGCGCCGCGTAGCGGCGACGGAGGGGGGCTTCCACGCGCGACGCGCCCGCGGTGACCCCCCTCCACCGCCACGCTTGCGCGTGGCGGTCCCCCTCCCCGTGCCGGGGAGGAATTATACCTTCCGTGCCAGCGCCTTCTTCAATTTCGCATGTGCGGCGGCCTTGATCTGGCAAACGCGCGCCGCGCCGACGCCGATCACCTGGCCGATCTCCTCGAGGTTGAGTTCCTCGACGTAGAAGAGCTGCACCACCAGCGCCTCGCGCTCGGGCAAGGCGGTGATCGCGGCGATCAGCGTGTCGCGCAGGTCGCTCTCCGCGAGTTGCTCGAAGGCGTCGGGCGTGTCGTCGGCGAACCACGGCAGATCGTCGGCATAGACCTCGTCCATCGATTCGAACCGGACCGCATCGGCGGTCTCGTAATCGGCGCGCAGCTTCTCCACCGTCACTCCCAGTTCCTTCGCCAGCGCCGCCTCGTCGGGGGCGCGGCCGGTGCTTACCGTCAGCGTTGCCACCGCGGCATGATATTGCCGCCGCCGCCGCATCGCGCCGCGCGTCGTCGTCGCCTGCCGCCGCAATTCGTCGATCATCGCGCCGCGCAGCCGGGTTTGCAGATAGGCGCGGAATTGCGCGCCCTGTTCGGCGGCGTGGCCGATCGCCTCGACCAAGGCGACGAGGCCGATCTGAACAAGGTCCTCGACCTCGACGATCGAGCTCATCGAGCCGTGGACGTGCCACGCGATGCGGCGGACCAGCGGCAGATATTGCCGGATCATCGCCTCCTGATCGCCGCCCGGGCGGGTGACGCGCGAATAAGTGAGCGGTCCTTGCGGCACCAGCGTGGCGGGCGCGGGCGTGGCGGGGGCGAACACCTGTTTCATCGGCTCCATGCTCATGCCGCCAGCGCCTGATGCTGCTGGCCGATCACCGCGACGACCTCGACCGCCTTTTCTTCCGGCACCTCGAAGAAGGAGAGCACCGGCGTGTCGGGCAGCACCGTCTTCACCAGCTTGCGGATCGCGAGGCGGATCGCCGGCTGGACAACGAGCGCGAACGGCTTGGCCTCGGCGATCAGCGGCTGCGCCGCCTCCTGCAAGGCATCGACGATGCGGCGGCCGAGATCGGGCTCGATGACGTGGCGGCGCGACTGGTCGGCGCGGGCCGCCTGGCCGAGCAGCCCTTCGAGCTGGCCGTCGAGCGTCATCACGCGCAGCGGCTCGCGCACGCCGCACAGTTTCTGGATGATCAGCGGGCCGAGTTCGGGCCGGATCAGTTCGACGATTTCCTCGGCGTCGGCGCTGCGCGTGGCGGCGACCGCGATCGCCTGGGCGATGCGACGGAATTCCTTCAACGGAATGTTCTCCGCAAGCAGGCCCTTAAGGACCTGGGTGAGGGTGGTGAGCGGCAGCGGATTGGGAGTGAGCGAGGCGACGAGCTGCGCCGCGCGTTCCTTGAGCCCGTCGAGCAGCGACTGGACCTCGTCCGGGCCGAGCAGGTCGGTGGCGTTGGCGCCGAGCAGATGGTTGAGATGCGTCGCCATGACGGTGCCGGCATCGACGACGAGGAAGCCCGCGCCGGTCGCCGCATCGGCGTCGCCCGACGGGATCCACGTCGCGTCAAGGCCGAAGGTCGGATCCTTCGCCTTCTTGCCGCTGAGCGAGCCATAGGCCTGGCCGGTGTCGAGCGCGAGCATCTCGTCGGGCGACACCTGATCCTCGCCGAGCACGACGCCGTTGATCAGGATGCGATAGGTGTAGGGCGCGAGGTTGATGTCGTCGCGGACGCGGCATTGCGGCACGACGAAACCGAGTTCGCGCGACAGCTGGCGGCGGACGCCGGTGATCCGGCCCATCAGCGGTGCGCCGCGGCGCGGATCGACCAGCGGCACCAGGCCATAGCCGATGTCGAAATTGACCTGCATGCCGTCGGTGACCTCGTCCCAGCCGATCTTCGACGGGTCGGCGGGCTCCTCGGCGACCGCGGGGGTCGCCTCGACGAGCGGGCGGCGTTCGATCTGGCGCAGCTTCCATGCCGCAAAGCCGGCGATCCCCGCAGCCGTGAGGATGACGAGATGCGGCATGCCGGGCAGCAGGCCGAGCAGGCCGAGGATCACCGCGACCGGGGTCCAGGTGCGCGGGGACCCGAACTGGCCGCCGATCTGGCCGGCGAGATCCTTGTCCGACGACACGCGGGTGACGATCGCGGCGGCGGCGATCGAGAGCATCAGGGACGGCAGCTGCGCGACGAGCGCGTCGCCGATCGCGAGCAGGATATAGCTTTTCGCTGCGGCAGCGATGGTCATGCCGTGGCTGACCGGGCCGAGGATCAGCCCGCCCACCACGTTGGCGGCGAGGATCAGCATCGCGGCGACCGCGTCGCCCTTCACGAACTTCGACGAACCGTCCATCGAGCCGTAGAAATCGGCCTCGGTCGCCACTTCGACGCGGCGCTTCTTGGCGTCGTCGGGGGTGATGAGGCCGGCGTTGAGATCGGCGTCGATCGCCATCTGCTTGCCCGGCAGCGCGTCGAGCGTGAAACGCGCCGAGACTTCCGACACGCGGCCGGCGCCCTTGGTGACGACGATCAGGTTGATGATCATCAGGATCGCGAAGACGAAGATGCCGACGACATAGTCGCCGCCGATCAGGAAGGTGCCGAACGCCTCGATGACGTGGCCCGCCGCGCTCTCGCCCTCGTGGCCGTGGACCAGCACGATGCGGGTCGAGGCGACGTTGAGGCCGAGGCGGAACAGGGTGGCGAACAGCAGCACCGTCGGGAAGGACGAGAAGTCGAGCGGCTTCTGCGCGTTGAGCGACACCATCAGCACCGCGAGGCTGATCGCGATATTGGCGACGAAGAAGATGTCGAGCAGGAAGGCCGGGATCGGCACGACCATCACGACGACGAGCAGCAGGATGGCGAGCGGCAGCGCCGCGCCGCGGCCGGACGCAAGGAGCTTGTTCACCTCAGCGCCCCCCCATGCTGGCGAGCATCATATAGGCGAGCCTTGCGTTGTTCGGCGACGGGCGCAGCAGCGCGTTCGCCGAGGTCGGGTTGGTGTTGAGCCGGCCCCCCATCTGGCCCATCGCGCGCGACGCCCAGGCGAGCGCATCCTCGGCGCTTTCATTGCCGCCGGTGACGACGGTCGATCCGTCCATGTCGAGCGCCTGCGCGGCGAAGGCGAGGTTGGCCTTGCGCGTTTCGGTCGTGCTGTCGCTCGCCGCGCCGAGCTTGTCGGCGAACCTCTGGTAGATCGCTTCGAGCGAGCGCGGCTGGCCGTTGCCGGCGTAGAAGATCGAGCGATTGGCGCCGGCGGCCTGCGGGAACAGCGACGCCGCCGAGGCGCCCGGATTGTTCTGCATCGCCGAGAGGAACTTCTTGGCGCCGCCGAGGCCGAGGAAATGCGCCATATAGAGGTCGGTGCCGTTGGCGGAGCGGCCGAGCGTCCCCTCGAGCACGTCCTTGTTGTCGGAGGCATGTTCGGCCGCCATCAGCGAGGCGGCGGTGGGGTCGTTGCGCAGCGCGAGGATCGCCGAGCGGGTGGCGGGATCGCCGACGGTGAAATGGCCATGCGACTGGCCGATGCTGTCGGCGGCCCAGGCCATGCCGTGCTCGGCGCCATGTTTCTTGACGACTGCGAGCCAGCTCTGCTCGACGAACTGGTACAGGCCCGACGCCGACGAGGTGCCGGCGCGCGCATTGGCGTTGAGACCGCTCTCGATCTTGGCCTGACCGAGCAGATAGTCGAAGTCCACGCCCGTCTTGCTGCTCGCAAGCGCGATCGCGGACTGCACCCGGCCGGAGGTAATCGGATTGACGGTCATTGCGAAGAAAGCACACCCCAGTTGTTGCAGGTGTGATCAGCAAGGACCGTGCCAGTTCTGCCCAGATGCCCCCGTGAAGGGGCGATCGGGTCACGCGTAGGCCGACACCATCGTCGGGCGGAAGCCGTGGCCGGCATCGCCGGTCAGAAGTTGCAGGCGGCGGCGAACATTTGCCGCCATCAGATTGACGTAGATCCGGCAGGTCTCGTTCAGCCGGTTCGCCTCTTCGGCGAGCGCGCGCAGGTCGTCGCCGGCCGGGCCGGTGCCGAGCGCGGCGACCTGTTCGATGCCGGCGAGCTTTTCCTGCGTCGCCCGCTCGAGCGCGGTGACGTTGTTGGTCTTGAGCGCCTCGATCTCGGCATGCAGCGAGTCGATCACCTTGATGAGGGCATCACGCCGCGTCATGGCCATCCCAGTTCAGCCGGAGTGCGAGGAGCCGGTCGGCGATCGTCGCCGGCAGGATCGGGAACGAGCCGTTCTGGATCGCCTTCTTGATCTCGTCGACGCGGTCGCTGTCGATCGGCGGTTCGGCCGCGAGCGTCCTGGCGAGATTGGTCAATTGCGTCGCGGTGTTCGCCGCGGGGGCCTGTTGCGCCGCCTGTTGCAATGCGGGCTGCACCGCCGGCGCAGCCGCTGGGGCGGCGACGCGCGAAACGCTTCCACTTCCGTTCAGCGGCGTTGAGCCGATCGAGTCCACCATGTCCGCACCTATCTGTGTTGCCTGACATGAGGATAAACGGCCGACTGCACCCTGGCTTTAGCAAAAAAGATTCGACGGTCACGCGCGCCGGCTCATTCACCCCAGCCGGGCAGGGTGGCGCGGCCGCTTTCCAGCGCGATCGCCTGCACCGGGCCCTTGGCATCGTCGACCTTCACCATGAAGCGGCCGCCCGGCGCGGCGTCGCCCATCGCGACCCCCTCGCGGCTGATCGAGAAGCCGTTCGACCCCGCCTCGATCACCACCGGGTCGCCGCGACGGATCACCGGTTCGGCCTTGGCGGCGACGGTCATCGGGCGGGCGGCACCGGCCGGTGCCGCAGCGGCGGCCGGGCGGATCACCGGGACGAAGATACGCCAGTCCGGCCCCGAACAGGAGACGACGACGGCGTCGTGCGCCTCGGTCCGCCACGCCAGCGCGACGGTGGAACAGGGCGCGAGCCGCAGCCGGCTGTCGATCGCGGTCCGCGCGCCGCCCTCGGCGCCGATCGGACGGCTGGTAAAGGCGGACACGGCGCGGTCGAGCCCGCCGATGTCCTGGAAGGCGACCGCGCCACCGGCGGCGAGAAGCAGGGGAAGGAAGATCATGGCTGATGGTCCGTGCTGGATTGTTCGCCGACGAAGGCGAGCGTGACGATCGCGGCGCGGCGGCCGGGATGGGGACTGGTGGTGACGGTGATCCGCGGGCCGACCGGGGCGAGCGCCGCGGCGAGGCTGCGCGCGCGATCGGCCGCGAGCAAGGTGGCGCTGCCGGTGGCGCGATCGACGTCGGCGGCGCTGCCGTCGGTCGATCCGGTCACGGTCAGCGCGACGCGCGGATCGCGCACCGCCTCGCGCGCCCAGGCGATCACCGTGGCGGGACTGTCCGGCAAGGTCGCGCTGCCGGGTGCGAAGTCGAACAGGCCGGCGGCCATCACCGGCAGCGCCGCGGGCGCCGGCGCGCCGCCGAAGCTCTGGCGCAGCGCATCGGTGATCGCGCGCGGCTTTTCGCTCGCCTGGATCAGCACGAAGAAGCCGACCAGCAGCAATGCGAGGTCGGCGAGCGTCACCAGCCACAGCGGCTTGGCCGGCGGCGAGGGCGGGTAGAAGGCGTCGCCGGTCATGCGACGCTCTGCAGGGGATGGCGGGGCGTCTCGCGCAGCGCGAGCGCGAGCAGCGGCGCCTCGATCCGCGCGCGCTCGAACGCCTCGATCCGGCCGGCGGCGCGCAGGCGATGGCAGATCGGGGTGAGCACCAGATTGGCGAGCAGCGCACCGTAGAGCGTCGCGAGCAGTGCGATCGCCATCGCCCCGCCGATCGCCTTGGGGTCGGTCATGCTGGCGAACATGCTGGCGAGGCCGATCAGCGTGCCGACCATCCCCATCGCCGGCGCCGCCTCGGCGGCGGACGACCAGACTTCGGCGATCGCGACATGCCGCGCGATGCGCGCCTGGCGATGATAGCGCAGCAGCGCCTCGACCTCGCGCGGATTGCCGCCATCGACGATCGCGGCGATCGCGGCGGCGACATCGGGGTCGGCGATCACCGAGCGATCGAGCGCGACGACACCGTGGCGCTTGGCGATCCGCGCCTGCGCGGCGACCTGGTCGAGCAGCGCATCGGCACGGAACGGCCGCCGCGCGAGCACGCGCAACGCCGACACCGCACCGAGCGCGTCGCGCAACGGCGCGCGCAACACCGCGGCAAGGACCGTCCCGCCGCCGACGATGGCAAGCGCGACGGGATCGAAGAGCTGGGCGATCAACATGCGCGTGCCGATGCAAGGGGCGGGCCAGTTTGTATGGTCCCTCTCTAGTCGTCATCCCGGCGAAAGCCGGGACCCATGGCTGCGATCGGCTCATGGCGCGCGCCAACACCAGCGAACCGCGTCCATGGGTCCCGGCTTTCGCCGGGATGACGAGGAGGGCAAAGGCTGACAAGACGGAGATGGGGTGGGGCAAACGGGTGCGATCCCCATGTGCGCGCGTCGAAAATGGTAAACCCCCGCAACACCATCCGCGCCGTCATCCGGCAGCCTTTGCCGCTCCCCGGCAATCCCCGGCAAGCGTTTGCCGGCCGCCTTGCCGTTCCCTCGTGGTCGCCTTGCCGTGGCTGAAAAAATCGCCTGCCACCGGCCGGAATCGAAAACTGGCACGGCGGTTGCTTAGGTCCGGGCAGCGCAATGGTGCGCCGGAGATTTGGGCCGATGGCCGCAGAGAGTTTGTTCGGAGTCCATGGTGCCGCCCTCGAAGTGCGCGGCCAGCGCATGGGCGTCCTGGCGTCGAACATCGCCAACGCCTCGACCCCCGGCTTCAAGGCCAAGGACATCGACTTCAAGTCGGCGCTCGCGTCGATGGAGCAGGACGGCAACGGCAGTCTCGACGCCGCGACCAAATATCGCGTGCCGCTGCAGACCTCGATGGATGGCAACACGGTCGAGCTCAACGAGGAGCAGACCGCCTTCGCCGAGAATGCCGTCCAGTATCAGACGACCCTGTCGTTCCTGAACGGGCGCATCGGCCAGATCACCCGCGCGCTGAAGGGGGAATAAGCCGATGGCCGATCCGATGAACGTCTTCCAGGTCGCCGGTCGCGCGATGAGCGCGCAGCTCATCCGCATGAACACGACCGCGTCCAACCTCGCCAACGTCGGCGGCACGACGGGGTCGGCGGAGACCGCGTACAAGACGATGAAGCCGGTGTTCCGCACCAGCTTCGACGCCGCCAGCGGCCTTGCCACCGTCGACGTCGAGAAGATCGTCACCGCCGGGGAATCGCCGACCAAGGTCTACGATCCGAACAACCCGCTCGCGGACAAGGACGGCAATATCTACCAGGCCGCCGTCGACGAAAGCCGCGAGCTCGTCGACATGATGGAGACCGCGCGCTCCTACCAGAACAACGTCGAGGTGATGAACACTGCCAAGCAGCTCACCATCGATACCCTCAAGCTGGGACGCTAATCATGGTGACCACCGCCTCGACCACCCAGTCGACCTTCGATGCGACGCTCGACAAGCTCGGCATCAAGCGCTCGACGGCGAATACCGCGACGACCACCGCGACCGGCGCCTCGGCGACCCCGGGCACGACCAAGACGACGCTGGATCAGAACGATTTCCTGAAGCTGCTCACCACGCAGCTCAAGAACCAGGACCCGCTCAGCCCGATGGACAATACGCAGATGGTCGCCCAGATGGCGCAATTCTCGTCCGTCGCCGGCATCAGCGAGATGAACAAGACGCTCAGCGGCGTCGCCACCAAGCTCGGCTCGACCACCGCGTCGGATGCGATGAGCTACGTCGGCAAGACGGTGCTGACCGCCGGCTCGACCGCCTATCCGCGCGCCAGCGGCAGCCTCGACGGTGCGGTCGAGCTCGACGGCGACGCGACGCAGGTCAACGTCTCGATCTCCGACGCCAACGGCGGCACTTTGCGCAACCTGCAACTCGGCGCGCAGAAGCAGGGCACCGCGACCTTCGACTGGGATGGCAAGGACGGCGCCGGCAACAGCGTCGGTTCGGGCCCCTTCACGATCACCGCCTTCGCCACTGCCGGTGACAAGACGGTGACCAGCCGCACGCTCGTCTGGGCGCCGGTCGAATCGGTGTCGCTGCCGTCCAGCGGCGCCCCCAAGCTCAAGGTCCTCGGGGTCGGCGACGTCGATCCCTCGGACGTCCGTTCCGCCACCTGATTCTCATCCGCCGACCTACCGCTTCCAAGGAGTAACCCGATGTCCTTCTACACCTCGCTTTCCGGCCTCCAGGCGTCGCAGACCGACATGGCGACGATCAGCCACAATCTCGCCAACGTCTCGACCACCGGCTTCAAGAAGAGCCGCACCGAATTCGCCGACATCATCGCGTCGAGCACCTCGACCGATCCGCGCAAGATGGTCGGTTCGGGCGTCGTGGTGAAGGGCAACACGCAGCAGTTCAAGGAGGGCAACCTCACCACCACGTCGAACGCGCTCGACCTGGCGATGGTCGGCGAGGGCTTCTTCACGATGCGCTCGACCGGCACCAGCGATTCGACCACCTACACCCGCAACGGTGCCTTCTCGGTCGATTCGAACAACAACGTCGTCGACGCGCAGGGCAGCTACCTGATGGTCTATCCGGTCGACAGTGACGGCAACGTCACCGCCACCGGTGAGAAGGGCCTGACCACGCTGCAGATCCAGCAGACCAGCGGCACCCCCAAGGGGACCAGCAAGGTCGCCACCGCGGTGCAGATGTCGTCGACCTCGACCGTCAAGGGCGGCGGCGCCGGCTACAAGTTCGATCGTACCGATACGACGAGCTACAACAATTCGGTCGCCACGCGCATCTACGACGCGAACGGCAACCCGATGACGATGACCAGCTATTACGTCCGCACCGCTGCCGGCACCGCCGGTCCGCCGGCGACCACCGGCAGCTGGGACGTCTATACCTTCATCGGCGACCAGGCGATGACCACCGGCACCGGTGCGGCCAAGTCGGACAAGGTCACGCTGACCTTCGACGACAAGGGTGCGCTCGCCACCGGCACGACGATGCCGCTCAACTTCAACACCTTCACGCCGACCTCGGGCGCCGCGGCGCAGACCGTGTCGCTCGACCTGACCAACTCGACGCAGCTGTCCTCGGCATTCGCGGTCAATGCCAAGACGCAGGACGGCATCGCGGTCGGCCAGCTCGCCGGCGTGACGGTGACCGACGCCGGCCTGATCCAGGCGAGCTTCTCGAACGGCGACATCAAGCCGCTCGGCAAGGTCGCGCTCGCCAAATTCTCGACGCCGACCGGCCTGCGCCAGATCGGCAACAGCTATTGGGCGGCGACCGGCGTGTCGGGTGCGGCGACTTTGGGCTCGGCGAGCGCCGACGGCTTCGGCTCGCTGATGAGCGGCACGATCGAGGGATCGAACGTCGACATCACCGAGGAGCTGGTCAATCTGATCGCGGCGCAGCGCAACTTCCAGGCGAACTCGAAGGCGCTCGATACCGCCAACCAGGTCTCGCAGACCATCATCCAGATCCGCAACTAAGCGACGCGGCGCGGAGGCCTTAAATGGACAAATTGGTCTATACGGCGGCGACGGGGCTGCGTGCGCACATGCAGGCGCAGGCGGCGATCGCCAACAATATGGCGAATGCGTCCACCACCGGCTTCCGCGCCGATCGCGTCGTCTTCGACCGGATCGAACTGAAGGGCGGCGGCGCGCAGCTCGAAGCGCGCATGCCGACCAGCGAAGAGGTGACCGACGCCGATCGCGCGCCCGGCGCGATCCAGGCGACCGGCCGCGCGCTCGACGTCGCGATCAGCGGCAACAGCGACTGGCTGGCGGTGCAGGCGGGCGACGGCAGCGAGGCCTATACCCGCCGCGGCGATCTCGAGATCGCGCCCTCGGGCGTGCTCCAGACCGGCGACGGCTTCATCGTCCAGGGGCAGGCGGGGCCGATCACCGTGCCGCCGCACGACAGCCTGACGATCGCCGCCGACGGCACGATCAGCATCGTGCCGCAGGGCGGCGACGCGAAGAACCCGCAGGTGCTCGACCGGCTCAAGCTGGTCGACACCAAGGGAACGGCGACGCTGAAGGGGCTCGACAACCTGCTCCGCGTCAAGGGCGGCGGCACTCTGCCCGCCAATCTCGACGCCAAGGTGCAGGGCGGCGCGCTCGAAGGCTCCAACGTCAACATGACGCAGGCGCTGGTCGACATGATCGAGAACCAGCGCAGTTACGAGGTTCAGGCCAACCTCATGAAGTCGGCCAAGGATATGGACGAGAGCAGCACCTCCGTGATGCGCCTCCCGAGTTAAGGAACAGACACGATGTCCTCCTCCGCCATGCACATCGCGCGCACCGGGCTCGACGCCCAGGATACGCGCATGCGGGTCATTTCGAACAACCTCGCCAACGTCAACACGACGGGGTTCAAGAAGGATCGCGCCGCCTTCGAGACGCTCGCCTATCAGACGATCACCGCGCCCGGCGCGGCGTCGACCGCCGAGACCAAATATGCGACCGGCCTCAACCTCGGTACCGGCGTGCGCGTGCAGGGCACCGCGCGGATCGATACGCAGGGCTCGCTCACGCAGACCGGCAACAGCTTCGACATGGCGCTCGACGGCGACGGCTATTTCCAGGTCCAGCTGCCCGGCGGCAACCTCGGCTACACGCGCGCCGGCAATTTCAACCGGTCGCCCGAGGGCCTGCTGGTTACCTCGGAAGGCTATCAGGTGATGCCCGGCATCACCGTGCCGGCCAATGCCACCTCGGTCTCCATCGGTACCGACGGCACCGTCACCGCACAGGTGCCGGGCCAGAACGAGGGCACCAACATCGGCCAGATCCAGGTCGCGAGCTTCCCCAACGCCACGGGGCTGCAATCGACCGGCGACAATTACCTCAAGGAGACCGCTTCGTCGGGCGCCGCCAACCTCGGCATCGCCGGCCAGGACGGGCGCGGCAACATCCGCCAGGGCAGCCTCGAAGCGTCGAACGTCAACGTCGTCGAGGAACTCGTCGACATGATCGAGACGCAGCGCGCCTATGAGGTCAATTCCAAGATGATCTCGTCGTCCGACGAAATGCTCAAATATGTGAACCAGAACCTGTGATGGCCGCCGCACCGCATAATCGCCGTCCGGCCGCCGTCGCCGCCGCGGGACTGCTCGCGCTTGCCGCGTTCACGCCCGGAACGGCCGATGCCAGCATCCTCGGCAAGAAGAAGCCGGCAGAGGATTTCACCGTCGTGCGCGCGCCCGTCGCACCGGCGCCGGCGCCCGCCAACGGGTCGATCTTCCAGGCGAGCGATGGTTATGCCGCGCTGTACGAGGGCTGGCGCGCACGCCGCGTCGGCGATCCGCTGACGATCATCCTCGTCGAGCGCACCGCCGCATCGAAGTCGTCGGGTTCCAAGCTCGATTCGAAGGGATCGGGCAGCATCACGCCGCCGACGACCGGACCGCTCAAGTTGTTCAACTCGACCGACGTCACCGCCAGCGGCAGCCGCGGTTTCGACGGGCAGGGGCAGGCCGATCAGGCGAATTCGCTGTCGGGCGAGGTCTCGGTGACCGTTGCCGAAGTCTATCCCAACGGCACGATGCTGGTGCAGGGGCAGAAGCGCGTCACGCTCAACCGCGGCGACGAATTCCTCCAGATCAAGGGCATCGTCCGCACCGCCGATATCGGCGCCGACAATCGCATCCTGTCGACCCGCGTCGCCGACGCGCAGATCGCCTATACCGGCAAGGGCGACGTCGCCCGTGCCGGCCGGCAGGGCTGGCTCAGCCGCTTCTTCTCCGTCGTCAGCCCGTTTTGAGCGCCCGTTAACCCTATGACGCGCAGAGTGTCCGCCATGATCCGTTTTCTTCTCGCCTCGCTGATCGCCACGCTCGCGTTCGCCGCGCCCGCCTCGGCGGACCGGATCAAGGACCTCGGCGGCTTCCAGGGTATCCGCTCGAACCAACTCACCGGTTACGGCGTGGTGGTCGGCCTGCCCGGCACCGGCGACGACAATCTGGAATATACCGTCCAGTCGCTGAAGGCCGTCGCGTCGCGCTTCGGCCTGCAACTGCCGCCGGGCGCCAATCCGGGCATGAAGAACGCCGCGGTGGTGATGATTACCGCCGAGCTGCCGCCCTTCGCCAAGCCGGGTCAGCGGCTCGACATCACGGTCGCGTCGATGGGCAAGGCCAAGTCGCTGCGCGGCGGCAGCCTCGTGCTGACCCCGCTGCTCGGCGCCGACAACCAAATCTACGCGATGGCGCAGGGCAATCTCGCGGTCGGCGGTCTCGGCGCGGAAGGCGCGGACGGCTCCAGGATCGTCGTCAACGTCCCCTCGACCGGCCGCATTCCCGAGGGCGCCACGGTCGAGCGCGCCGTCGCCACCGGGTTCGACTCCTCGCCGATGCTGACCTTCAACCTCGCGCGGTCCGATTTCACCACCGCGCAGAACGTCGCGCAGGCGATCAACGCCAAGTTCGGCTTCGGCACGGCGCAGGCGATCGACGGCGTCTCGGTCGCGGTCCGTGCACCGCAGGGCGCCGACGTGCGCGCGACGCTGATGTCGACGATCGAGAACCTCGATGCGACCTCCGCCGAGCCGTCCGCAAAAGTAATTGTAAATGCGCGCACCGGAACGGTCGTTATCAATTCTGCGGTCAGGGTGGGTCCTGCCGCGGTGACGCACGGCAAGCTGACCGTGCGCATCGACGAGAACCAGCGGATCAGCCAGCCGGCGCCGTTCAGCCAGGGTCAGACCGCGTTGGAGAAGAAGTCCAACGTGTCGATCGAAGAGGAGAAGAAGCCGATGTTCCTCATCAACCCCGGCCCGAAGCTCGCGGACATCGTCAAGGCGGTGAACGCCATCGGTGCCTCGCCCGCCGATCTCGTCGCGATCCTCGAAGCGCTGAAGGAGGCCGGCAGCCTCAAGGCGGAGCTGATCGTGCTATGACGACGCTCGGCACCACCCCGATTGCGGCCACCGGCGGCATCTCGACCGATACGTCGCGGCTCAAGTCCGCCGACAACCTCAAGAAGGCGGGCGAGAAGTTCGAGGCGGTGTTCACCGGCATGATGCTCAAGAGCATGCGTCAGGCGAAGCTCGCCGATCCGTTGTTCGATTCGAAGGCGATCGACACGTTCAGCGAGATGCAGGACGCGCGCGTCGCCCAGTCGATGGCGGAGACGACGCCGCTCGGCATCGGCAAGGCGATGACCGCCTTTCTCGCCAAGTCGCAATCCGATCTTAATGCTTCTGTTGCAGATCCGCCGAAATGAGCGACTTGCTGTCGATCGGCGCCTCGGGCGTCCGCGCCTATCAGAGCGCCTTGGCCACGGTCGGCGAGAATATCGCCAACGTGAACTCGCCCGGCTATACCCGCCGCACGGTGAACGTCGCCGAGGTCGCGGGCGGCAGCGGTTCGACCAATCCTTATGGTGCCGGCAACGGCGTCGTCATGACCGGGATCAACCGGTCGTCCAACGTCTACGCCAGCGCCGCGCTGCGCGCCTCGACCAGCGATCTCGCCCGCACCACCGGTGGCGCGGACTGGCTCGACCGCATCCAGGGCGCGCTGACCGGCAATGCGCTGACCTCGCGCGTCACGTCCTTCTTCGCATCGGCGCAGAGCCTCGCCGCCGAACCCAATTCGACCGCGCTGCGCACCGGCATGATGAGCGCCGCCGCCTCCGCCGGCATCGCCTTCACCGCGACCGGCAAGGCCTTCGATCAGGTCGATGCCGATATCGACAGCGCCGGCAACCAGGCGGCGCAGACGCTCACGTCGCTGGGCGACTCGCTCGCCAAGATCAACGAGAGCATCAGCCGCGCCCAGCTCGGCAGCACCGCCGCCGCGCAGCTGATGGACCAGCGCGATAACATCCTCTCGCAGATGAGCGGCATCGCCGACATCACCAGCCGGACCGACGCGATCGGTCGCGCCACGGTCAGCTTCGCCGGCTCGACCGGTCCCGCCTTCGTGCAGGGGGTCAACAGCGGCATGATCTCCTACGATCGCGACAGCAACGGCAAGATCGCCTTCTCGGTCACCGTCGGTGCGGTCAAGAACCAGATCGGCGCGACCGGCGGCTCGATCGCCGGGATCGTCGACGGTGCCGAGCGCGTCGCCGCGATCCGCCAGGAGCTGGACGCGGTCGCCAAGAGCTTCGTCGGTGCGGTCAACGACAATCAGGCGGCGGGACTCGACCAGACCGGCGCGCAGGGCGTCGCGATGTTCACCACCGGCGCGAAACCGACCGACGTCAGCATCTCGGCGACCTTCACGGGCAGCCAGATCGCCGCGGGCAAGATCGCCGCGGCACAGGGCGGCGGCGTGCGCGACTCGTCCAACCTCACCGCGCTGGAGGCGACCCGGGTCAGCAAGGGCTTCGAAACCTCGCTGACCGCGCTCGTCACCGACAACGCCACCGCCTACAAGCAGAAGAACACGATCGCCGACGCACAGGCGGCGATCCGCGACGGCGCAACGACGGCGCTGTCGACTGCGACGGGCGTCAACCTCGATGCCGAAGCGGTCGATCTGATGCGCTTCCAGCAGGCCTATGCCGCGTCGGGCCGCGTGATCCAGGTCGCGCGCGAGACGATGCAGACCATCCTCGATATCCGCTAGGGCGCGCCATGCAGATCTCCACCAGCCTCTTCTACGCCAATGCTTCGAGCCGCTTCTCGAAGATGAGCGAACGCGCGTCGGAACTGCAGACGCAGATCTCGACCGGCAAGAAGATCCTGAAGCCGTCGGACGATCCCGCCGCCGCGCAGCAGCTAGCCGAATTCGACCGCAAGGATGCCGATGCCGCGGTCTACGGCACCAACATCACGCTCGCCGGCTCGCTGCTCGATCAGGCGGATGGCGTGCTCAGCCAGATCAGCACGCAGCTCACCCGCGCGACCGAGCTGGCGACGCAGGCGGCGAACGGCACGCAGACCGATGCGACGCGCAAGATCATCGCGACCGAGCTCAATTCGATCGTCGGGTCGCTCGTCGGCCTCGCCAACACCAAGAACGTCCGCGGCCAGCCGTTGTTCGGATCGGCATCGGGCGGGCTGGCGGTGGTCGACAACAAGGACGGCACCTTCACCTTCCCGCCCGACGTGCAGGTGTCGGAAGTGCCGATCGCCGACGGCCAGAGCGTGCAGGCGACCGAAAGCGCCAAGCGCATCTTCTCGCTCGCCGGCGGCAGCGACAACACGCTGGCGATGCTGAGCAAGCTCGCCACCACGCTCAACGCGGGCGGCGACGTCTCGGCGACGGTGAGCAGCGCGCTCGACCAGATCGGCCAGGCGGTCAACCAGGTCGCCGACGTCTCGGCCTCGGTCGGTGCGCGCGGGGCGCGCGTCGACCTGCAACAGCAGTTGCTGGTCACCGCCAATACCGATCGCACCGAATTGCGCGGCAAGCTCGAACAGGTCGACATGACCGACGCGGTCGTGCAGCTCCAGCAGATGATGACCGCGCTGTCGGCCTCGCAGGCCAGCTTCAGCAAGCTGTCGAGCCTCTCGCTGTTCGACTACATCAAATAGGCGGCATCCCCGACCTTCGCCACCACCGGTGCCGCGATCCGTGGCGTCGGTGCGGCGCGTTGGCGCGCTCGAACAGGGCTTCCGGCGGTCGCCGGAAGCAGGCGCGCCCGGTGCGCGATCCGCGCCACCAAACAAACTCACCCGGCCGGTAACCACTTATCTAGGAAGTGCGGTTAATCCGGTCGTATCGGATTGCCGGCTCGCCGGCGCAACGGGGGTTTCCCACAGTGTTTCCTGCCATCGGTCTCGTCGTTCTTCTCGCCATGGTGTTCGGCGGCTTCGCCATCACCGGCGGCGCGCTCGGGCCGGTCATGGAGGCGATCCCGCACGAGATGCTGATCATCGGCGGCGCCGCGGCCGGCGCGCTGATCATCGGCAATTCCGGCACCGAGCTGAAGGCGGTGGGCAGCGGCCTCGCCAAGGTGTTCAAGGGCCCCAAGTACAAGAAGCAGGATTATCTCGACGTCATCTTCCTCGTCAGCAAGCTGATGAAGATGCTGCGCATGGACGGTCCGATCGCGCTCGAGCCGCATGTCGAGGACCCCAAATCGTCGGCGGTGTTCAGCGAATATCCGCGCCTGCTCGCCGACCATACGCTGGTCAATTTGATCGCGGATACGCTGCGCCTCGTCGTCGTCTCGTCGGGGACGCTCGACGTCCATGCGGTCGAGGAGGTGATGGACCATTCGATCAAGACGCATCACCACGAGGTCGAGGGGCCGCATACGACGCTCAACAGCCTCGCCGATTCGCTGCCCGCGCTCGGCATCGTCGCCGCGGTGCTCGGCATCGTGAAGACGATGGGTTCGATCGACAAACCGCCGTCGGTGCTCGGCGGGATGATCGGTTCGGCGCTGGTCGGCACGTTCATGGGCGTGCTGCTCGCCTATGGCATCGTCTCGCCGCTCGCCGGGCGGCTCAAGCAGGTGCTCGACGCGGATGCCGCGATCTACATGGTGGTCAAGCAGATCATCATCGCATCTTTGCATGGCCACCCGCAGCCGCTGGTGATCGAGGCGGCACGGTCCGGGATCGCGCACAAGAACCAGCCCGGCTTCGCCGAGGTCTTCGACGGCCTGCGGGGCAAATAAGCGATGGCCCGCGCCGCGCCGCACGGCAACAACCAGCCGCCCAAGATCATCATCGTCAAGAAGATCATCGATGGTGGCCATGCCGGCCATCACGGTGGCGCGTGGAAGGTCGCCTATGCCGACTTCGTGACCGCGATGATGGCCTTCTTCCTGCTGCTCTGGCTGCTCGGCGCGACGACCGAGAAGCAGCGCAAGGGCATCGCCGACTATTTCGCGCCGACCCTGCTCGACAAGAAGATGACCGGCCTCGGCGGCAACGGCGTGCTCGGCGGCGAATCGATCCTCAGCAACAACAAGCTCGGGCCGCGTGCGGCATCGGCGCCGATCGCCTCGATCGGCATCCCGATGAGCATGTCGGGCGGGCAGAAGAGCGGCACCGGCGACAAGGGGTCGCTGCGCAACCCGGCCGCGATGCAATTGGACAAACAGGCGTTCCAGGCGATCAAGACCCAGCTCGAAAACCAGATCAAAGCCTCGCCGCGGCTCTCGAAGATGGCCGACCATATCCGCTTCGTGCCGACGCAGGACGGGCTGCGCATCGATCTGGTCGACAATGCCGATTATTCGATGTTCGCGCTCGGCACGACCGCGCTCGATGCCAAGGCGTCCGAGCTGATCGGCATGATCGCCGGGACGATCGCGGGAACGCCCAACACGATCATGATCCGCGGCCATACCGACAGCGTGCCCTATGGCGACCCGCGCGCGATGAACAATTGGATGCTCTCGTCCGGCCGGGCCGAGGCGACGCGGCGCCGGCTGGCGCTCGGCGGCATCCCCGAGACGCGGTTCGAGCGGATCGAGGGCGTCGCCGACCGCGAGCCGATCATCACCAGCGATCCCGGCGACCCGCGCAATCGCCGCGTCGCGATCACCCTGCTCTATCGTCAGGGTACGTTCGGGCAGTAACCGGGCGGCGGGGCGAAACGGCGCGCGACCGATCGGGTCGGTCGCGCGCCGCTCGCCTGCCCGTCGGCGTCAGGCCTCGACGGCGTCCGCGGACTTGCGGCCGCGACGCGCCGCTGCGGCGCCCTCGGCGCCCCCTTCGGCCTTGCGCGCACCGGGCTTGCGGCCGAGGCCGATCTTCTTCGCCATGGCGCGGCGGCTCTCCGAATAATTCTCCGCGACCATCGGATAATCGGCCTTCAGGCCATAACGTTCGCGATATTCCGCCGGCGTCATGCCGTGCGTCGCGAGATGACGACGCAAGGTCTTGTAGGGCTTGCCGTCGATCATCGAGATGATGTGATCCTTCGACGCCAGCGACTTCCGCGCCGAGACCGCGGCGGTATATTCAGTCGCGGGCTGCGCTTCCGGTGCCGCACCGCTGGCGCCAAGCAGTGCCGAGACGGTGTCGTGCATCTTTCCGAGAAAGGCCGGAACCTCATCGGCGGAAGTACGGGTGTTGGGGTTGCCGAGCCAAGCAATCGTCAATTCGGTTGCTAGTTCAACGGCGTTCAGATCGGTGGATTCGTCAGTCATAGTTTGCTCCTTTGACCAATGGCAGCCGTACGCCGGGGAAACCAACCGTCAAGCGGATGATCCGCAGTCCTGTGCTTTTTTGGATCGTAAAAAAGACGCTCACCCTATTCGATTTCCTGCGTCATACTCCAGCAACAGCCAAGATCGGCCGACCGGAGGACATGTTGAGGCACGAGCTGAAGTTCACGACGGCGCTGGCGGCCGCGTTGCTGGCGGCAGGCTGCGGCAAGTCGCGCGACGACGCCGACGGCTGGGTCGCGCAGGGCGATACCGCGGTATGCACCGATCGCAGCGGCAACCGCGTCGCCGACAGCCAGTGCGCGCGCCAGAGCCATGTTGGCGGAGTCAGCCCGTTCCTATGGTACTTCCTCGCGCGCAACGCGATGATCCCGCCTTATGGCGAGCGCGTCGGCGGCGGCTCGTATGCGCGGGCGCCGGGCCGGGCGTATCGCTTTGCGCCCGCGGCGACGCAGGTGACGCGCGCCGGGGCGATCAGCCGCGGCGGCTTCGGCGCGTCGGCGCGCAGTTTCGGGAGCGGTCGCTCGTGATCCGCACCACGCTGACGCCGCGGCCCGACTGGCAGGCGAAGGTCGAAGCGGAGGGGCTGATCTGGCATACCGCCGACGGCCGCCCCTATTGGGACGAATCGGTCTGCTATCATTTCGCCGCGGCGCAGATCGCCGAGATCGAGGCGGCGACCGCCGAACTCTACCGCCTGTTCCTCGCCGCCGGCGAGGCGATCGTCGGCGACCGCGGGCTGCTCGACCGGTTCGGCATCCCGCGCGCCTTCCACCAGCCGATCCGCGACGCGTGGGAGGCGGAGCCGCCCGCGCTCGACTTCGGGCGATTCGACCTCGGCTACGACGGCGCGTCGCCGCCGAAACTGTTCGAGTTCAATTGCGATACGCCGACCTCGCTGCTGGAGGCGGCGGTGATCCAGTGGAGCTGGAAGGAAGACTGTTTCCCCGCCGCCGACCAGTTCAACGGCCTGCACGAAGCGTTGGTGGCGAAGTGGCGCGACCTTGCCGATCATCTGCCGGGCTGCGTCCATTTCGCGCATGCCGCCGACGAGGCGGGCGAGGACGGCGTCACCACCGCCTATCTGCGCGACACCGCGGCGGCGGCGGGGTTCGAGACGGTGGCGATGGCGGTCGAGACGATCGGCTGGGACCACGAGCGCCGCCGCTTCGTCGACGACGCGGCAGAGCCGATCGAGGCCGTGTTCAAACTCTATCCGTGGGAATGGCTCGCCAACGAGGCGTTCGCCGACATGCTGGTCGAGGATCTGGCGGCCGGCGGCACGACGTGGATCGAGCCGGTGTGGAAGATGATCTGGAGCAACAAGGGCGTGCTCGCGGTGCTGTGGGCGCTGTTCCCCGATCATCCCAATCTGCTGCCGGCCGGCTTCGACATTCCCGACGGCGATGCGGTCGCCAAGCCGTTGCTGTCGCGCGAGGGCGCCAACGTCTCGATCCGCCGCGGCGGGCGGATCGTCGCCGAGGCGGCGGGGGAATACGGCGACGAAGGCTATGTCTATCAGGCGATCTATCGCCTGCCCGAACCGGCGCCGGGCTGTTTCCCGGTGATCGGCAGCTGGGTGGTCGACGGCGAACCCGCCGGGATGGGCATCCGCGAGGACGGGCTGATTACCGGCAATACGGCGCGGTTCGTGCCGCATATCGTCACGCGGTGAGCCGCCGCGCGCCCGCCTCGCGCACCGCGGCGATCGTCGGCCAGCCGTTGACCGCCATCAGCAGGTCGGCCTCGGCGAGGATGCAGCGCAACACGTGCGCGCAGCCCGCCGCCCCGTCGAGCGCGAGGCCGTAGCTATAGGGGCGGCCGATGCCGACCGCGGTCGCGCCGAGCGCCAGTGCCTTGACCACGTCGGTGCCCGAGCGGATGCCCGAATCGAACAGCACCGGCGTGGCGCCCGCCGCGGCGACGACGTCGGGGAGCAGGTCGATCGCGGCGATGCCGCCGTTCGCCTGCCGCCCGCCGTGGTTCGAGCAATAGATCGCATCGGCACCGGCATCGATCGCGCGGCGCGCGTCGTCGGGGTGGCAGATGCCCTTGAGGATCAGCGGCAGCTTGGTCAGTGCGCGCAGCCACGGCATGTCGTCCCAGGTGAGGACCTTGCCGAACACGCCCATCCACTGGCGGATCGCGGCGGCGGGGTCCTGCTCCGGCGGCACGGCGAGCTGTGCGCGGAAGACCGGGTCGCTGAAGTAATTGGCGAGCACGGCGCCGCGCAATTGCGGGAAATTGCCGGTGTTGAGATCGCGCGGGCGCCAGCCGGTGACCCAGGTGTCGAGCGTCACGACGATGGCCTTGTAGCCCGCGCCTTCCGCGCGCGCGACGAGGCTGGCGGCGAGGTCGCGATCCTTGGGCGTGTAGAGCTGGAAGAGCGCGGGGGTGGCGCCGCTCGCCGCCGCGACCGCCTCGAGCGGGTCGTTGGACAAAGTGGAGGCGACCAGCGGCACGCCCGTCTCCGCGGCGGCGCGCGCGGCGACGAGGTCGCCGTGGCCGTCGGGCGTGCACAGGCCGGTGACGCCGATCGGCGCCATGAACACCGGGCTCGGCAACGTGAGGCCGCACAGCCGCACCGACAAATCGCGCGTCGCGCAATCGACCATCATCCGCGGCGTCATGCCCCAGTGGCGGAACGCCTCGGCATTGGTGCGCTGCGTGTGTTCATCGCCGCAGCCGCCCTGGACATAGTCACGCACCGACGGCGGCAGCGCGGCGAGCGCGCGCGCCTCCAACGTGGCGAAATCGACCGGCACTTTCGGCACCACCCCGGCGAGGCCGGCGCCGTAGATCGCATTCTGATAGTCGCCGTAATGGAGCATGGCCTCGCCTCCGTCAGCTGGGTGTGCGCGGCAGCGCTGAATGGGTTCGCGCAGAGGCGCAGAGACGCCGAGGGGGCGCGAGCGGGTGACGCATCGCCTTCCCCAGTCGCGGTCGAAGGAGGAGGCTGCGCCGCCGGACCATCTCCGCGTCTCTGCGCCTCTGCGCGAACAGATCTTCTTACTCCCGATAGGAGGGATCGCGCCGGTCGAGCTTGCGGAGCAGCGCGGGCCAGGCGAGGCCGCGGGCGAGCATCGCCATGCCGGGGCCGGTCGATTGCTGCTCGACCTTCTCGGCGACGCCTTGATTGGGGGTGTTGAGCCCCGCCCGGCCGGCACTGAGCATCAGGATCTGCGCCTCGCAGGCGCGTTCGAGGAAATACATGCGCAGGAACGCCTCGGCGACGCTCGCGCCGACGGTGAGCGTGCCGTGGTTGCGCAGGATCATCGTGTGTCGCGACCCCAGATCGGTGACCAGCCGTTCGCGCTCGTCGAGCTCGGTCGCGATGCCTTCGAAGTCGTGATAGGCGACGTCGTGGCCGGCGATCATCGCGGTCTGCGTGTGCGGCAGCAGCCCCTCGGCCATCGCCGACACCGCCTGCCCGTGCGGCGTGTGGAGATGCAGCACCGCCGCCGCATCCTCGCGACCCGCGTGGATCGCCGAATGGATGACGAAGCCGGCGCGATTGACCGGCGCCGGGCTGTCGGAGACGGTGTTGCCGTCGATGTCGATCTTGACCAGCGACGAGGCGGTGATCTCCTCGAACATCATATTGTACGGGTTGATGAGGAAGTGATGTTCCGGCCCCGGCACGCGCGCCGACAAATGGGTGAAGATCAGATCGTCCCAGCCGTAGAGCGCGACCAGCCGATAGGCGGCGGCGAGATCGACGCGCAGCGCCCATTCCTCCGCGCTGACCGCGTCGCGGAGGCTGGGTGGGGCGGGGGGCGCGGGCTCGCGCAGACTGGTGGCCATGGCTGTCCTCTCGTGTCGCGGCGACTCTTGTCGTTCCGCGGCAGGATGACAGGAAATGCCGCATCGGCAAGCCTCCGGCGCCATGGCCCGGACGCCGAATTGCGGCGAAAATGCGGCAACGTGGACAAGATGGACACCTTGATGGAAACGATCCCGGCCGATCGTTTCAATAATCGTCATCCTCCTCCTGCTCCGCCGCCTCGGCCGCCGCCTTGTCCGCGGCGAGCCGCTGCGCCGCCGGATGCGGCTGGACCACGTCGATGAGGTCGAGCAAGCGTGGGAACATCGCCGCGAGTTCGTGCGGCGCGAGCCTGGGATGCGCCGGCTCCGGCTTGTGCGACAGCAGGAAGGTGAGCAGCCGGTCGTTGTGGACGGTACGCGTGCCGACCTGTTCGCCGCGATACCAGATCGCGACCTCCTGCCCCTCCAGCGCGCGTTCCATCGCGATGTCGAGCAGGCGCTTGCGCCCCATCTGGATCGCCACGTCCCAGGCGAGCGCGAAGACGCTGTGCGTCGCGCGCTGGCGCATCGCATAGGCGCTGTTGCGGGGGACGCCGACCGCCTTGCAGGCGTGGCTGACGCAGCCGGTGTCGGCGAGCGCGCCGATGAAGGCACGTTGCGTGTCGGCGCTCCAGCCGTCGACCCGCTGGCGGCGCAGGTGGAGCAGGGGTTCGAAGAAATCGTCCTCGCGCACGCGATTGCCGTCGGCGTCGAGCTTCTGCCCGGTGACCGCGGCGATCGCGGCGGGGACATCCTCGCCGGCGTTGATCGCGTCGACCCCCGCCATGATCGCGCGGTCGCTCAGCGCGCGCAGCTCCGCGTCGCGGATGCGCTGACGTTCGCAACGTGCCTTGCTCCAGGGTTTGAACGGCTTGGCCATAGTCCCTCCGATTCGGTCCAGGGGACCGACGATCTATGCCAAGCGCGGGGGTGTAGGACAGGGGTTGGGTGCGCCTATAATGCATGGGTGATGCGTTGACGCGGTGATTTACGTAGCTACATAAAGGAGCGGATGTGGAGATCAGCTTCGATCCCGGGAAGCGTGCGTCGACACTGGTCGACCGCGGGCTCGACTTTGCCGACGCCGCCCGGGTGTTCGACGGGCCGGTGTTCGAATTCGAGGACCAGCGGTTCGATTATCCGGAGGCGCGCTGGTCGACGATCGGGCTGTTGGACGAGCGGATGGTCGTGGTGATCTGGACCGAGACCGAAGGCGGCCGTCGCGTCATATCAATGAGGAAGGCCAATGAGCGAGAACACGCCAAATTCCGCCGGAAGCTTGCTTGATCCGGCCGACGACGCGCCGGAGTGGACGGAGGAAATGTTCGAGATCGCCGAACTGCGGATCGGCGGCGAGGTCGTTCGCCCGGCGACGGGGTATCTCGGCCCGAACGGCGTCGTGCGCGGCCGTCCGCCGCTCCGGGACCATGCCAAGCAGCAGGTGACGTTGCGGCTCGACCCCGATGTGGTCGAGCGGTTTCGTGCCGATGGGCCGGGGTGGCAGGGGCGGATGAATGCGGCGCTGCGGAGGTCGGTGGGGCTCTAGGGATAGTGCTGCCGGGCGTGGAGCACGGCGAGCACTTCGATCGCATGGATCGAGACGCGATAGACGAGAATGTAATTGGGGTGGACGATCGCCTCTCGCGTGCCGGCGATGCGGCCGGGGCGGTGGATGTAGGGGTGATCGGGCAGGCGGTCGGCGGCGTGCTGGAGCGCTAGGCCGATCCGTGTCGCCGCCGCGGGATTGCGATCGGCGATGTAGCTGGTGATCTCGTACAGGTCGGCGCGCGCATCCGGATCCCAGATGACGGAAAGCGTCACTTGACCTTGGCGCGCTCGATGATCTCCCACATGCCCGCCATCACCTGATCGTGCGGGATTTTAGGCGCCGTGGACGCCATCGCCTTCTCGACCTTGGCGCGGAACCATACGTCATAGGCGGCGGCCTCTTCGGTGGTCGTGAATTCCGACTCGATGGGGGAGAGGTCGGTCATGATGCCGTTTTACTCCATTGCTCTCCAAGGCGGAAGAACGGAAAGCCCTTCATCGAAGCGGCGGGCCGACCGATCAGAACGGTGCGGGTATATGTCGCGTTACCCGAACCCGGCTGGGTTCCGCCAAGTCGAAACGGACTTCGGTGACGATCCCACCCGGTGTTCCTAGCCAGATGAGAACATCGTTTGCGTCCCGCGATATTGCCCATGGCGTCAGAGTGTTCAGCACGCGGAGGATGGTCCGGTCATTCCGGCAAAGACCGGATGACGTTTCATCGGAACATTGAAACCGGAGGTTGCGTGCGCCCAAGCGTATCTGCTCCAGCGCCGTCAAACTACGAAACCCTTGCGCTTGATCGATACCGGGATTGAGATGCGCATAGGATGCGGTTCGACAACCGTGCGGCCTCGGCATTCCTATCTCGGTTGAGCTGTGGCTACGAGCGAGCGTGGCGGTATTGATATCCGCACTGGGTGGCGCGCTAAAACTCACGGCCCAACGTTTTCTAATACATCCTCGCTCGGTCGCGACGGGCTGTTCCACGAGCTCTGCCTCAACCACGCCCGGAGCGATCAACCCGCCGACCGGAGCAATGACGGAGTCGATCCGGCCGTGTGTTTGCCCTTGCAGCACGAGATCGCCAGCGATCGAAGGAGCAAGACGTTTGAATTCTGCAAACGTCGGGGTGGCCGCAACCTGAGCCACTAATGCCATAATGATCATAGGGTGTTCCGCTTGTTTCGATTTCTTTCTCGGGTCGGATCACGGCATCTGTTTAACAGGCGATACCAATATCTTCGTGCCGGTATCGTCGGGCGTGAAGGTCAGCGTTATGTGGGTGGGGCGGGCGCAAACTGCGAGCAGCCAGCTTTCCTGCCAAGCCTTGTGAGATTTTCCGACCGGTCCCAGATATTTGCTGTCTTGCACAGTGATCTGTTCGCAATTGGGGGCGGCAGCTTTCACTGCCGTTGCCATCATCCCGACCGCATCGCTTTGCAATATCACGTCGGCATGGGTTTCTCCCGGAACTCCGACGATACTGGTTATCTTCTCGTCGGACTGGGCTCGGAAAAAGAAGTTGATCGTCGTATCGTTACCGCACCCGCTTACCGGGAAGCTTTGCTCCCAAAGTCCGGACGTCGGATATCCATCCGGCGCGAACGATACCGGCTCGATCATCGTCACCGTAGAGCCCTTCGATATCAACGACGGGCACCTTTGGAGAACAGGCGCCGGCAATTGCGAAAACAGGCGTGCGATATTTGCTTGATAATCGGATGAGACGACCAGTGCCTGCAGGGCAGGTGGCGGTGGCGGTTCGGACGACGCGGTGGCGGACGTTGCGATCGAAAGAGCGGCGAACACAGAGGCTGCGAATGTCATGGCAGCACCTTCCCATCGCTTTTTGACGTGGAAGTGACATCGAGACGGCCCTGGAACCTTACTCTGCGATTACGTAATCCAACACCTGTCGTTGCCCGTTGATCTAACGAAGAAATCCGCAAAATTCCTCGATGGCGCATCGCCGCAAAAATTTTGGGGAAATGCGGGCGTTACTCTGCCGCCACCGCCTCCCCGCCCCGCGCCTTCAACAACGGCGCGAGATACTTCCCCGTGAAGCTCCGCGGTTCCTTCGCGACCACTTCGGGCGTGCCGACCGCGACGATCTCGCCGCCCTTGACGCCGCCTTCGGGGCCCAGATCGACCACCCAGTCGGCGGTCTTGATGACGTCGAGATTATGCTCGATCACCACCACCGTATTGCCCTGCTCGACCAGGGCGTGGAGCACTTCGAGCAATTTGCGGACGTCCTCGAAATGCAGGCCGGTGGTCGGCTCGTCGAGGATGTATAGCGTGTTGCCGGTGGCGCGGCGGGCGAGTTCCTTGGCGAGCTTGACGCGCTGCGCCTCGCCGCCCGACAGCGTCGTCGCCTGCTGGCCGACCTTGACGTAGCCGAGGCCGACCTCGACCAGCATCTCCATCTTGTCGCGGATCGGCGGCACCGCCTTGAAGAATTCCGCCGCATCCTCGACCGTCATGTCGAGCACGTCGGCGATGCTCTTGCCCTTGAACTTCACCTCCAGCGTCTCGCGATTGTAGCGCGCGCCGTGGCAGACGTCGCAGGTGACGTAGACGTCGGGGAGGAAGTGCATCTCGATCTTGAGCACGCCGTCGCCCTGGCACGCCTCGCAGCGGCCGCCCTTGACGTTGAAGCTGAACCGGCCGGGCTTGTAGCCGCGCGCCTGGCTCTCGGGCAGGCCGGCGAACCAGTCGCGGATCTGTGTGAAGCTGCCCGTATAGGTCGCCGGGTTCGAGCGCGGGGTGCGGCCGATCGGCGACTGGTCGATGTCGATCACCTTGTCGAGATGCTGGAGGCCGCTGACCTTGTCGTGCTTGCCGGCGAGGATGCGCGCGCCGTTGAGCGCGCGCGCCGCGGCGGCATAGAGCGTGTCGATCGTGAAGCTCGACTTGCCCGAGCCCGACACGCCGGTGATGCAGGTGAAGGTGCCGAGCGGGATGCTCGCGGTGACGCCGGTGAGGTTGTTGGCGCGCGCATTGTGGACGGTGAGCTGCTTGCCGTTGCCCTTGCGGCGCTTGGCCGGCACCGGGACCTGGCGGGTGCCGTTGAGATAGTCGGCGGTGATGCTCGTCTTGCTCTTGAGGATCTGCTTGAGCGTGCCCTGCGCGACGATCTGGCCGCCGTGGACGCCGGCGCCCGGCCCCATGTCGATGACGTAATCGGCGGTGCGGATCGCATCCTCGTCATGTTCGACGACGAGTACGGTGTTGCCGAGATCGCGCAGGCGCCTGAGCGTCGCGAGCAGCATGTCGTTGTCGCGCTGGTGAAGACCGATCGAGGGTTCGTCGAGCACGTAGAGCACGCCCGACAGGCCGCTGCCGATCTGACTGGCGAGGCGGATGCGCTGGCTCTCGCCGCCCGACAGGGTGCCGCTGGTGCGATCGAGGTTGAGATAGTCGAGGCCGACGTTGTTGAGGAAGCCGAGGCGCTCGACGATCTCCTTCAGGATGCGCTCGGCGATCGCGCGCTGCTGGTCGCCGAGATGATTGGGCAGATCGGTGAAGAAGGCGAGCGCGTCGACCACCGACAGATGCGTGGCATAGGCGATGTCCTTCATCGCGATCTTGACCGCCAGCGCCTCGGGTTTGAGGCGCGCCCCGTGGCAGACCTCGCACGGGCGCGAGCTCTGGTATTTCGACAATTCCTCGCGCATCCACGCGCTCTCGGTCTGGAGCAGGCGGCGGTTGAGGTTGCCGACGACGCCCTCAAACGGCTTCTTGACGTCATAGGCCTTCTTGCCGTCGACGAAGGTCAGCGTGACCGGCTTGCCCTTGCTGCCGTGCAGGATCAGCGCGTGGATCGCCTCGGGCAAATCGGCCCAGGGCGTGTCGAGGCTGAAGTCGAATTCCCGGGCGAGCGATCCCAGCACCTGCATGTAATAAGGGCTGGGCGGGTTGGACTTGGCCCAGGGGACGACGGCGCCCTTCTTGATGCTGAGCCCGTGGTTGGGGACGACGAGATCCTCGTCGAACAGCAGTTTCTCGCCGAGCCCGTCGCAGGCCGGGCAGGCGCCCTGCGGCGCGTTGAACGAGAACAATCGCGGCTCGATCTCGGCGATGGTGAAGCCGCTGATCGGGCAGGCGAACTTCTCGGAGAAGACGATGCGGCCAGCGGGCGCGTTGTCGCCGAGCACTTCCGATTTGGGCGTGTGCGGTTCGACGGGGTCGGCGGGATCGACATAGGCGAGGCCGTCGGCGAGTTTCAGCGCGGTCTCGAAACTCTCGGCGAGGCGCGTCGCGGCGTCACCGCGCACGACCAGCCGATCGACGACGATCTCGATGTCGTGCTTGAACTTCTTGTCGAGCGCGGGCGCCTCGTCGATCTCGTGGATCTCGCCGTCGATGCGGACGCGGGTGAAGCCCGCCTTCTGCCATTCGGCGAGCTCCTTGCGATATTCGCCCTTGCGGCCGCGCACGACCGGGGCGAGCAGATAGAGGCGCGTCCCCTCGGGCAGCGCGAGGACGCGGTCGACCATCTGGCTGACGGTCTGCGCGGCGATCGGCTCGCCGGTCGCGGGGCTGTAGGGGATGCCGACGCGCGCCCAGAGCAGGCGCATGTAATCGTAGATCTCGGTGACGGTCGCCACCGTCGAGCGCGGGTTGCGGCTCGTCGTCTTCTGCTCGATCGAGATCGCCGGCGACAGGCCCTCGATATGATCGACGTCGGGCTTCTGCATCAGCTCGAGGAACTGGCGGGCGTAGGCGGAGAGCGATTCGACGTAGCGGCGCTGGCCCTCGGCATAGATGGTGTCGAAGGCGAGGGACGATTTGCCCGAGCCCGACAGGCCGGTGATCACCGTCAGCGTATCGCGGGGGATGTCGACATCGACGTCCTTGAGGTTGTGCTCGCGCGCGCCGCGGACGGTGATTTTGGTCAGCATGTGGCGGGTTCTACTTCTGTTCTGTGTCTGGGGCTAGTCCGGGAAGTAGGAACGCGCGGGAGGCTTCGCCAGCACCACGTTGAAACGCGCCGCGCGTGTCTTATCTCGGCGACACACAGACAGAGAGGCCGCGCATGGGCAAGAAGACGAAGAAGGCGAAGCTCCCCAAGGAGGTGCTCGGCATCCGCCTGCCCAAGGAGCTGCGCGAGGCGGGCGGGGCGTTGCTGGAGAAAGCGAACAGCCCGCAGGGGCGCGAGATGCTTGCGGCGGGGCTGACGATGGCCGCGGCGGCGGCGACCGCGGCGGTGGCGAAGGGCCGGGCGAAGCGCGAGGCGGCGGGGGAGCGTCCGGTGCCGCCGGTGCCGCCGGTGCCGGGGGCGGCACCCGAGCCGCCGCGTCCACCCGAACCGCCGCAGGGCACGCAGGCGCAACCCGATCCGCAGGCGATCGCCGATGCGGTCGGCAAGGCGGCGGAGGCGCTGCTCGGTCGGTTGTTCGGGGGGAAGAAGGCTTAATGCACAGGGATCGTGAATCGGCTTTAACGGGCTAAAGCGCAGATCCGTTGCCCATCGACGCCGCGGCGGAAGAGCATTGGGATTTCGACGATTACGGTAAGGTGGCAGCTACGCTCGCCTATGCGCGGACGTTCAAGCATAGCGCGCAGCAGTTCGCGGGCGATCCGGAGTGCGATCTGGTCAACGATCCCGCCTATCAAAGCGATTGGCGGGATCGCGGCAATGCGACGGTTGCCTGGGACGTCGGACCGGCGCATGCGACGCTGTACGGTATCCGTTACGGCACGATCCCGAGCGCGGACGGCAAGGGGCATTACGCCCCCTACACGCTCTTTAACGCCAGCATCGGCTACGACGTGACGCCGGATACCAACCTGAAGCTGACCGTCAATAACATCGCCGACCGCTATCCGATCGATAAGAGCGCCGGATTTCCAGGGTACAATGTCGGCTGGTACGACGTGGTCGGGCGGCAGGTTTGGTTGCAGGTCGGCATTAAACTATAATGGGACGGAGGCCGATCCCTCCTTGCCTGTGGCGCCGTCAGCAAGGGGGCGGCACAGGCTTGGCCTCGGCACCGGAACACGCTGCTCAGTGCAGGCGCTGCTTGAGGGCAGTGATGATCGTGGTGGGCGGGACGTCAACCGCGCGTTGTGGCCATACCATCCGCGCCTGGCGTTCGGGGAGAAGGTCGCTGGTGGCTTCCCATTCGGTGAAGCGGAACTTCTCGATCTGATCGGTCATGATATGCGTCTCGTCGACGAGCTTGCGGGCGGCGGCGGTCTCTTCCTCCGCGACGGCGGCATTCTGTTGGGTGACATTGTCCAGTTCGGCAACCGCGGCGGTGATCTGCTGAAGCGCCAGCGACTGCTGCTCGATATTGTCGGCGATATTGGTCGTAAGCGACGCCATGCTGCCGACGCGCTCGATGACCCGGCCGAGTGCGACCTCAACGTTGCCGACCAGCCGGATGCCGAGATCGATCTGTTCCGACGAGCGGCCGATCCGGGTCTTGACGTCCATCGCCGCTTCCGCCGAACGGCCGGCGAGGGCACGCACTTCCTGCGCAACGACGGCAAAGCCCTTGCCCGCCTCGCCGGCCCGCGCGGCCTCGACGCCTGCGTTGAGCGCGAGCAGATTGGTCTGGAAGGCGATGCGGTCGATGACCAACAGGATCTCGCCGATCTCCCCTGAAAATTTCTCGAGCTGATTGATGGCGGCGACTGCGTCCTTCAGCAAGCTGCCCGACTGTTCGGCATCCTGGTGGGTATCGGCGACCACGCCGCGCACCCGCACGGCGTGCCCTGCGGAATCGCTCAATGCGCCGCTGAGTTGTTGGAGCGCGCTGGCGGTCTCTTCCAAGCTTGCGGCCTGCCGTTCGGTCCGGTTGGACAGTTCGGCCGACGATTGCAGGATTTCCTTGGATCCGGCGGCGATGTCTGCCGCGCTCTGCCGGACGGTGACGAGCGCCGAGCCAAGGGCATCGACCGCGTGATTGAAATCGCTTTTCAGCTTGGCGAATTCACCGGCGAGAACGCCCTCGATACGTATGGTGAGATCGCCGCCGGCAAGCTTGTGCAGGCCGCTGCCGATGCTGCGCACGATCAGCTTGGCCTGTTCGCGGCGAGTCATCTCGGTGAGCAGTCCCACCGCTACCGCGAGGAGGCTGAGGAAGACGAGAGCGATCAACAACGTGCGGTTTGCTGCGTGCTGCGCGGCGGCGGCGATGCGGCGCAAATCGGCGACCTGCGCGACCATCTTTTCGATCTGCGCGTCAGCGACATGCGAGGCGGCGCGTTCGGCTGGCCGGACGGTGGTACGCAAGCGATGCAGCGCGCCTTGCCGATCACCGTCGATCGCCTGCGCGGCGACTTCGCCCATGGCGGTAAGGGCGGTGTTCGACAGGGTGAAATAGTCCTTCGGGAGGGTGCCGCGCTCCGTCTTTTCTTCGAGATCGTTCAGCATCTCGCGCATTTGCCGCGATCGGTCGGCGAACTTGTTGACGATGATTGCATGCTCGGCCGGATCGGTCTCCGTGATCAGGTTAAGCGCATCACGTTGCAACGAGCGGCTGATCGAGCGGATTTCACCAAGCGCGAAAACCCGGGCCTGCGCTTCCAGCGCCGCGGTATTCGCCGCTTCCAGTTTGCGATCATTGTGAAGCGTCACCGCGGCGAGCAGCCACAGCAGCAGGATCGCGCCGATCAGCGGTGCGACGACGCGGAGGTTGAAGCGGCGGAATTGCAAGTGTCTATCCTCGTGGCGGGCGAGGCACATGCCTGGCTCCCCAATTATAGAAACGGGCAACGACGGTCGCGTGGTCGACCGCTAAATATCGGCCGCCGGCAGGAGGGTGTGATCATCTTGACGTCGGCCGGTCAGAAGCGATGCGGCAAGACGCGCTCGTCGGGGCTGTTGACGGTGGACCCGATCGAAACGGCGCGACTATAGGTATGCGGTGGCGGCAGGCGGAGGGATAGCAACATGATGACGAGAATGACGGCAGCGGTGCTGGCGATCGCGCTCGCGGCCGCCGCCGCGCAGGCGCAGACGGCGGCGCAGGCGGTCGTCGCGCAGCAGGCGCAGGATCCGGGGGCGCGCGCCGGCACGGCGTATGACGTCGCCTTCCCCAATGCGGTGCATCACGAGGCGCAGATCACCGCGACCTTCGCGCGGGTGCCGGCGGGGCCGCTGCGCGTGCGGATGGCACGCTCGTCGCCGGGACGCTATGCGATCCACGAATTCGCCAAGAACGTCTATGCGGTGTCGGCGAAGGACGGCAAAGGGCGCCCGCTGCGACTGATCCGCAGCGATCCCTATGGCTGGACGGTCGCCGGACACGACGGCACCGTCGTCGTCACCTACACGTTGTTCGGCGACTGGGGCGACGGCACCTATGCGCAGATCGACACGACGCATGCGCACCTCAACATGCCCGCCACCTTCCTGTGGGCGGAGGGCTATGACGCGCAGCCGATCCGCGTGCGCTTCACGCCGTTCGACCCCAAGTGGCGGATCGCGACGCAGCTTCCCGCCGCCAGGGGCGCGAACAGCTTCTGGGCGCCGAACCTGCAATATTTCATGGATAGCCCGACCGAGATCAGCGATTTCGCCTTGCGCGAATGGCCGGTCATCGATGCGCTGGGCAAACGCTATGTCGTGCGGCTGGCGGTGCATCACGCCGGCAGCGACGCCGATCTCGATACCTATACCGCCAAGGTGAAGCGGGTGATCGCGCAGCATTATGCATTGTTCGGGCAGGCGCCGCGCTACGATTACGGCACCTATACGTTCATCGCCGACTATCTGCCGCAGATCACCGGCGACGGCATGGAGCATCGCAACTCGACGATCATCACCGACAAGCGCGGGCTCGCCGAGGCGAAGTTCGCGCAGCTCAACACGTTGAGCCATGAGTTCGTGCATAGCTGGAACGTCGAGCGGCTGCGGCCCGCCGAGCTTGAGCCGTTCGATTTCACCCGAGCCAATCCGACGCCGAGCCTGTGGTTCGCGGAAGGCTTCACGCAATATTACGGGCCGCTGCTGATCCGCCGCGCCGGCGAGATGAGCGTCGACGATTTCCTGCGCGGGCTGGGCGGTACGCTGAGCGGCGTCGTGAACAGCCCGGCGCGGCGCTACGGCGGGCCGGAGGAGATGAGCCTGCGCGCGCCCTTCGTCGACGCCGCCAAGGCGATCGATCAGGTCAATCCCAACATCTTCGTGTCCTATTATCCTTATGGCGCGGTGGTGGCGCTGGCGCTCGATCTGCAATTGCGGCAGCGCTATCCGGGGCTCTCGCTCGATGCCTATATGCGCCATCTTTGGACGACGCGCGGCGATACCGAGCTCAAATATACGCCCGCGGATCTGGAGCGGGGACTGGCCGAGCTGACGCGCGATCCCGCCTTCGCCAAGGCGTTCTTCGACGGGTCCGTGCATGCGAGCGGGCTGCCCGATTATGCGCCGCTGCTGCGGCAGGCGGGGCTGGTGCTGCGCCCCGTCGACGCGACGCGCGGCTGGGCGGGGATGAGCCTCGTCGGCGGCGAGGGCGGGGTGGTCACCGTCGGTGACGCGCCGCGTCTCGACGGGCCTGCCTATGCCGGCGGGCTGGAGCGGGGCGACGTGGTGCTGAGTCTCGATGGCGCGCCGGTGCGCGATGCCGCAGCGGCGCAGGCGGTGCTGGCGGCGCACAGGCCGGGCGACCGCGTCGCGGTGCGCTTCCGCCAGCGCGGGGTGGAGCGCGATGCGGTGCTGCGACTGGCTGCCGATCCGTCGTTCGAGGTGGTGCGCGGCGAGACCGCTGGCGTGGCGGTGACGCCGGCGCAACTGGCGTTCCGCGACGGCTGGCTGGGCAAATAGGGGTCACGCAGCGCGGAGGCGCGGAGAGAAGAAGGGGTTTGCGCGCAGAGGCGCAGAGGGCGCAGAGAGGTGTCGCATTCGTCGCCGAAGGCGCATTTTTACAATCGATATGGGCGATGTGGGTTCGGCTGTGCGCACCCTGTCTCTGCGTTCTCTGCACCTCTGCGCGCCAATATGTTCACGCGAAGGCGCGGAGGCGCGAAGAGTGAGCAGGGCCGCGCTCGTGGGGAGGGATGCGCGTGTCTCGGGCGTCGCGTCCCCACGCCTCCGTATGATCCCGTCTTCTTCGCGCCTTCGCGCCTTCGCGTGAACCATCCTTTTGGCTGTCGGTGGCCGTTCGACCCGGCAGTCGCTGGCGGATACGACGCTAGTGCCCCTCCTTTCCGCGTCCTCCGCGCCGCAGCCCGGACATGCGAAGCGCATTGCAAAATCGTTATTGTAACGGAACATTGCTGCGGCGCGGCGGTAGTGTCAGGAACGAACCGGAGTTGCCGCATGTCCCAGTCCCGCCATCCCGCCCGGTGGCCCCATATCCTTGCCGTTATCATCGGCACGTTCGGGGTGCTCAATCTGGTCGGCGGCGGGTGGCTGATCCTGCTCGGCGGCAGCCTGTTCTACGCGGTCGCGGGGCTGGCGATGCTCGTCACCGCGGTGCTGCTGTGGCGGCGGCATGCGGCGGCGCTGCACGTCTTCGCCGCCTTGGTGATCGGGACGGTGGTCTGGGCCTGGGCGGAGATCGGCGCGGACTGGTGGCCGCTGGTGCCGCGCGGCGACCTGATCTTCATCTTCGGCGCGGTGCTCGCGCTGCCGTGGACGGTGAAGCGGCTGGTGCCGCGCACCGGCTGGCTGCACGCGGCGGGGCCGCTGGCGGTGGCGCTCGGCGCGGCGGCGGTGTTCGGCGCGGTGGCGCTGACCCGCGACGTCCACAATCTCGACGGCACGCTGCCCGGACCGCGCAACGCGCTCGCCGCCAATCTGCACGGCGTGCCGGACGACGACTGGCAGGCCTATGCGCGCAGCTGGTACGGCGACAAATTCTCGCCGCTGACGCAGCTCACGCCGGCGAACGTCGGTAAGCTTAAGGTCGCATGGCAATTGCAGACCGGCGACCTGAAGCGCGAGGGCGATCCCGGCGAGACGACGTACGAGATGACGCCGATCAAGGTCGGCGACACCGTCTATCTGTGCACGCCGCACAATTGGGTGATCGCGGTCGACGCCGAGACGGGCAAGGAGCGCTGGCGCTTCGATCCGAAGATCGCCACATCGGCGAAGAACATGCAGCATCTCACCTGCCGCGGCGTGTCCTATTGGGATGGCGCGCGGGCCGGGGCGAGTGTCGGCGACTGTCCGCAGCGGATCTTCCTCGCCACCAACGACAGCCGGCTGATCGCGCTCGATCCGAAGACGGGGGCCTTGTGCCGCAGCTTCGGGCAAAGCGGCACGGTCAGCCTGTTGCCGGGTCAGCCGCATTACAACCAGGGCTGGTATCAGGTGACCTCGGCGCCGCTCGTCGCGCGCGGGCTGGTGATCACCGGCGGCGCGGTGTTCGACAATATCGCCACCAAAGTGCCCTCGGGCGTGATCCGCGGCTATGACGCGGCGTCGGGCAGGCTCGTCTGGAATTTCGATCCGGGCAACCCGAACGACACCGCGCCGCTCGGCGCGGGCAAGCAATATACGCCGTCGTCGCCCAATAGCTGGAGCACGCCCGCCGCCGACGAGGCGCTGGGGCTCGTCTATCTGCCGATGGGGATGGGTGCGGTCGACCAATGGGGCGGGCAGCGTCCCGCGACGACCGAGCGGTTCGCGACGTCGGTGCTGGCGCTCGACATCGCTACCGGCAAACCGCGCTGGGTCTATCAGACGGTGCACCACGATCTGTGGGACATGGACGTGCCGGCGCAGCCCGCGCTGGTCGACCTGAACCTGCCGGGGCGCGGGCGGGTGCCGGCGCTGGTCCAGTCGACCAAGACGGGCAATCTGTTCGTGCTCGACCGGCGGACCGGCCGGCCGATCTTCCCCGCTCCCGAGACGCCGGTGCCGGCGGGCGCCGCGCCGGGCGATCATACGTCGCCGACGCAGCCGCTGTCCGCTATCTCGCTGATGCCCGCGCCGGCGCGCGAGAAGGATATGTGGGGGGCGACGATGATCGACCAATTGTGGTGTCGCATCCGTTTCAGGTCGCTCGACTATAAGGGCGCGTTCACGCCGCCGTCATTGCGCGGGTCGCTGGTGTTCCCGGGCAATTTCGGGGTGATGGATTGGGGCGGCATCTCGATCGACCCGGTGCGGCAGCTGATCTTCGCGCATCCCAATTACGTCGCGTTCGTCGACCGGCTGGTGCCGCGCGCCGACGATACCGGCGGTCCGGGAGAGCGCGGTCCGGCGGGCGGATCGGATCGCCGCGGGTCGCAGGAGGCGGGCTACAACCCCAATACCGGTGCGCCGTTCGCGGTCGACATGAACCCGTTCCTGTCGTTCGCCGGCCTGCCGTGCCAGCAACCGCCCTGGGGCTATGTCGCCGGGATCGACCTGACCACGGGCAAGAAGGTGTGGGAGCATAAGAACGGCACGATCCGCGACGAGACGATCCTGCCGCTGCCGTTCAAGCTCGGCGTGCCGTCGCTCGGCGGGCCGATCACCACCGCGGGCGGCGTCGCGTTCATGGCGGCGGCGATCGACGATTACATCCGCGGCTATGACACGCGCACCGGCAAGGTGCTGTGGCGCGCACGGCTGCCGGCGGGCGGGCAGGCGACGCCA
This sequence comes from Sphingomonas sp. 2SG, assembly GCF_005503285.1. NCBI lineage: Bacteria > Pseudomonadati > Pseudomonadota > Alphaproteobacteria > Sphingomonadales > Sphingomonadaceae > Sphingomonas > Sphingomonas sp. 2SG. The sequence goes on along the minus strand of NZ_SCMZ01000005.1, from coordinate 20,255 downwards.
ATGACCTATCGCTCGACGGCGAGCGGGCGGCAGTTCGTCGTCGTCGTCGCGGGCGGGCATGGCTCGCTCGGCACCAGGCTCGGCGATCATGTCATCGCCTACGCCTTGCCCAAATGATCGTCGGAGGGCGACCCGAACACTCGGGTTGCCCTTCGTAGCGGCGCGGGGTACACAGGGGGTTATGGCGTGGCCGCTCCGGTAAGGGGCGGCCCTATTTGTTTCCGACCCAAAAGATCCGACGGAGTTCACCCGTGGCCCAGCCCCTTATGCCCCATGCGACCGCGTCCTGGATGGTCGACAATACGTCGCTGTCCTTCGACCAGATCGCCGATTTCTGCGGCCTCCACATCCTCGAGGTGCAGGCGATCGCCGACGATACCGCCGCCTCGAAGCTGACCGGTCGCGATCCGGTCCGCGCGCACGAGCTGACGCAGGACGAGATCGACAAGGGCCAGGCCGATCCCGCCTATCGCCTCAAGATGATCAAGGGTCCCGAGCAGGTCCGCCGCACCAAGGGCCCGCGCTACACGCCGGTGTCGAAGCGGCAGGACAAGCCCGACGGCATAGCCTGGATCATCCGCAACCATCCCGAGATCACCGACGGCGCGATCAGCAACCTGATCGGCACCACCCGCACGACGATCGCCGCGATCCGCGACCGCAGCCACTGGAACATCGGCAACATCACGCCGAAGGACCCGGTGACGCTGGGCCTGACGACGCAGCGCGAGCTGGACGCGGCGGTGGCCAAGGCGTCGAAGGCGTCGGGCAACGAGGCCGCGCCGACCGACACGCGGCTGGAGGGCGATCGCGAGGCGCTGATCGCCAGCCTGCGCGCCGAGCGCGACGCGGCGGCGCGCGGCGTCGACGTGGCGGATCAGGACCCGGCCTCGGCCGCGGCGGCGTTGTTCCAGGATCCGTTCAAGCGGTGATGTGAGTTAGGCTTCTCTTCCTCCGTTTGCCCTTCGACAGGCTCAGGGCGAACGGACAGGAGACTGGTACCTTGTCCCGCGCTGCGCTAGCCTCTCCCAAAGCATTGGGAGAGCAGGCATGTGCGACGAACTTACCGTCGAGGACGACGCCCGGCTGACGCGGCGGCGACGACCAGCGACGCCAAGGTCTTCCTCGCCTTCCTCGACCTGCAGAAGGAGGTCGACACCAAGCGCGGCATCGGCAGCGCGGGCTATTGCATGGGCGGACCGATGGTGCTGCGCACCGCCGCGGCGCGGCCGACGCGGGTGCATGCCGGCGCGTCCTTCCACGGCGCGGGGCTGGTCAGCGATGCGCCGGACAGTCCGCACAAGCTCGTGCCGCAGCTCACGGGTGGCTATCTCATCGCGATCGCCAGCAACGACGATGCGCGCAGCCCCAATGACAAGGTGGCGTTGCGCGAGGCCTTCGCCGCGGCGAAGCGGCCGGCGGAGATCGAGGTCTATGCCGATGCGATGCACGGCTGGTGCGTGATCGACAGCAAGGTCTACAATCCGCCGCAGGCCGAACGCGCCTGGGCGCGGATGCTCGACCTGTTCGCCAAAAACCTGTGACGGGAGCCGCGTGATGGCCGAGCTGACCTTCTACACCAACCCGCGCTCGCGCGGGCGGATCGCGCGCTGGATGCTCGAGGAGGCGGGGGTCGACTATGACACCGTCGTGCTCGATTATGCCTCGACGATGAAGCAGGAGCCCTATCTGTCGGTCAATCCGATGGCGAAGGTGCCGGCGATCGTCCATCGCGGCAAGACTGTGACCGAATGCGCGGCGATCTGCGCCTATTGCGCCGATGCGTTCCCGGCGGCGGGGCTGGGGCCACGCGACGAGGAGCGCGCGGATTATTATCGCTGGCTGTTCTTCGCGGCGGGGCCGATCGAGGCGGCGGTGACCAATCGCTCGCTGGGCGTGGTGCCGAGCGAGGCGCAGCAGCGGATGGTCGGCTATGGCGATTACGATCGCGTCGTCGACGTGCTGGAGCGGGCGGTGGGCGCGCATCCGTTCATCGCCGGCGACCGGTTCACCGCGGCGGACGTCTATGTCGGATCGCAGGTGATGTTCGGACAGCAATTCGGGTCGATGCCGAAGCGCGCGGCGTTCGAGAATTATGTCGCGCGGCTGACGGCGCGCGAGGGGTTCCGGCGGGCGGCGGCGCTGGACGATGCGGCGATCGCGGCGGCGGCTTGAGGGGGGGCGCAGAGACGCACCTTCAATAGCCGAGGACATTCCATTCCTCCCCCGCCAGGGGGAGGTGCGCGCCCGAAGGGCGTGACGGAGGGGGAGGATACGGCGAACGTGGTCGTATGCGGAAACGCCCCCTCCACCACCCGCTGACGCGGGCGGTCCCCAGCGCAAGGTCGATCATGCCCCCGGCATGATCTTGGATTGCCGGGGGCAATCCAACCTTGCGCTCCCGCTAAAGCGAGGGAGGACTTGAGCTTATCCCCCGATCACCGCCTTCAGGAACTCCGGGATCGGGCCGTTCCAGCCGTCGTCGGGGCCGTCGTCGCGCTCGTCGCGGCGTGGGCGGCGGCCGCCGTCGGGGCGGATGTCGCGGCGCGGCGGCGGCGCGAATTCCGGCTCGGGGCGGCGCTCCTGACGGGGCTGGCGACGCGGTTCCTCGACGGCGGCGGGCGCCTCGACCACCTCGGGTGCAGCCTCCGCCACCGGCGCGCGCGCGGGGCGGTCGCGGCGGCTCTCACCGCGCGTGGTGGTGCGGTCGCGGCGGCCGCGGCGCGGTTCCTCGCTCGCGGCGGTAGCGGCAGCGGCGGGCGCCTCCGCCTCGGGCGCGGCGCCGAGGTCGAGCCGGTCGATCTTCTGGCCGGTCAGCTTCTCGATGTTCTGGATGTTCTCGGCATCCTCGCTGGTGATCAGCGTATAGGCGATGCCGGTCGCGCCGCCGCGGCCGGTGCGGCCGATGCGGTGGACGTAGTCGTCCGGATGCCACGGCGCGTCGAAGTTGAAGACGTGGCTGACGCCCTTGATGTCGAGCCCGCGCGCGGCGACGTCGGAGGCGACGAGGATGTTGATCTTGCCGTCCTTGAACAGGTCGAGCTCGGCGATCCGCTGCGCCTGTTCCATGTCGCCATGGATCTCGCCCGCCTTGAAGCCGTGCTTCTTGAGGCTCTTGTTGAGCTCGCGCACGGTCGTCTTGCGGTTGCAGAAGATGATCGCGTTGCGCACCTCGTCCTGCCCCAGCAACTGGCGCAGCGCCTCGCGCTTCTTCATCGCATTGCCGGAGACGGGGACGAGGAATTGCTTGATGTTGAGGTTGGTCGAGGCGGGGCGCGACACCTCGATCATCTTCGGATTGTCGAGGAACTTGTCGGCGAGCTTCTTGATCGGCGGCGGCATCGTCGCCGAGAAGAGCAACGTCTGGCGCTGTTTGGGCAGCTTGGTGCAGATTTCCTCGATATCGGGGATGAACCCCATGTCGAGCATCCGGTCCGCCTCGTCGATGACGAGCATCGAACAGCCGGTGAGCAGGATGTTGCCGCGACCGAACAGGTCCATCAGGCGGCCCGGCGTCGCGATCAGCACGTCGACGCCCTTTTCGAGCGCCTTGATCTGGTCGCCCATCGATACGCCGCCGATCAGCAGCGCCATCGACAGCTTGGTGCCGGCGCCGTATTTCTCGAAATTCTCGGCGACCTGCGCGGCGAGTTCGCGCGTCGGCTCGAGGATCAGCGAGCGTGGCATGCGCGCGCGGCTGCGGCCGTGCGACAGGATGTCGATCATCGGCAGCACGAAGGCGGCGGTCTTGCCCGTCCCCGTCTGCGCGATGCCGATCAGGTCGCGCATCATCAGCACCGACGGGATCGCCGACGCCTGGATCGGCGTCGGCTCGGTATAGCCGGCGTCGGTGACCGCCTTGAGCAGTTCGTCGGAAAGGCCGAGGTCGGCGAAGCTCATGCCAAAAGGCTCATGCAAAGGTCCGGATAAGTCACGGTCACGCGCGCGTGCGATACCGTTGCGGCTGGCGCTTGCGGATTCGGGCGCAAAAGTCAAGAATTGGTGCGGCAAGTCCTCCCCCGCCAGGGGGAGGGGAGGGCCATTGCATATGGGCGCGGTGGCGAGGCTCGGCCGGCTTCCTCTTCATGTCCGTCACCCCGGACTCGTTCCGGGGTCCACTGGGCCGCAAGGGAATGGCACCGGCTCAAGCCGTTCTCCTCGCCGCAGGGTGGACCCCGGAACGGGTCCGGGGTGACGGGGTGGAATTGGAAGACGGTGGGCTCAAATGAACGTTCATATGCGATAGCCCCACCCGGCGGGGGACCGCTCGGCGCAAGCCTAGTGGTGGGGGGGGAGGTAAGTGCGGGAGCTTCGTTACCGGGCTCCCGCCCTAACCTCCCCCTCCGTCACGGCTTTGCCGTGCCACCTCCCCCTGGCGGGGGAGAACTTTGCTACTTCGCCGGGACCAATGTCTTGAACGTCGCGATGCCGCAGCTCGCGCCGGAGCGCATGCGGATCACGTCGCGGCCGGCGCAGACCTGGCCGTCGGCGGCGGGGCGCAAGTAGAAGCCGCCGTAATAATCGAGCGGGCCGCAATCCTTGTCGAGCCGCGCGCGCAGCCGCTTGCCGCCGTTCATCACCAGATCGACCGCGCCGGGGGTCTGGATCAGCGCGCCGCCGAGATCGGCGGCGGCGACGCATTTCGGCCCCTTCTTCTCCTTGTAGCGCACCGGCGCGGGAATGGCGGCGCGCGCCGCGCCCATCAGCGGCAGGCGGATGATGACGCGCTCGTGGATCGTCATCTGCGCGAGCAGCGTGCCGTCGCGCTGGCCCGCGCCGCCGCCGAGCGCGGCGGCGGCGGGCGCCGCGACGGCGATCAGCAGGATGGGAAATGCGGGATGCAGCATGTCAGACCCCGCCCCTTAGTCCGGATCGTTGAACAGGCGATGAACTTGGCCTAGCGGACGCGGCATGACACCCGCGCAGACCGCCATGCTCGACGCGCTCGTTCCCGTATTGGGACGCAAGGGGATCGTCACCGATCCCGCCGCGATCGCGCCGTGGCTGGTCGACTGGCGGCGGCGCTTCCACGGCGCGGCGCCGGCGATCCTCGCGCCTGCCTCGACCGCCGAGGTGGCCGCCGTCGTCGCCGCCGCCGCGCGGCATCGCGTGCCGCTGGTGCCGCAGGGCGGCAACAGCTCGATGGTCGGCGGGGCGACGCCGCCCGCCGACGGCTCGGCGCTGATCCTGTCGTTGCGGCGGATGACTGCGATCCGCCGCGTCGATGCAGCGGCGGGGCTGGCGGTGGCGGAGGCGGGGGTGATCCTGTCCGACCTGCACGACGCCGCGCTCGCCGTCGACCGGCGCTTTCCGCTGACGCTCGGCGCCAAGGGCAATGCGACGATCGGCGGGCTCGTCTCGACCAATGCCGGCGGCACGCAGGTGCTGCGCTTCGGATCGATGCGCGGGCTGGTCGCCGGCGTCGAGGTGGTGCTCGCCGACGGCAGCGTGCACGACGGGCTCGCGCCGCTCAAGAAGGACAATCGCGGTTACGACCTGACGCAATTGCTGGTCGGGGCGGAGGGGACGCTGGGCGTGGTCACCGCGGCGACGCTGCGACTGGTGCCGGTGCCGGCGGTGCGCGCGACTGCTTGGGCGGCGGTGCGCGATCCGCAGGCGGCGCTGACGCTGCTGCGCCGCTTCCAGGCGGCGACCGAGGCGCTGGAGAGTTTCGAGATCCTGCCGCGTGAATCGCTCGCCGCGGTGCTCGCTTATGTGCCGAGCCTGCGCGCACCGGTGGCGGCGGCGGCGGCTTGGCATCTGCTGATCGAACATACCGATCCGGCCGGCGACGCGCTGATGGAGCGGCTGCTCGGCGAGGCGCTGGCGGACGGGCTGATCGCCGATGCGACGCTGGCGGCGACCGCGACGCAGGCGGCGGACTTCTGGCGGATCCGCGAATCGATCTCCGATTCCGAGCGCGCGCTCGGCCCGGCGTCGCAGCACGATCTGTCGGTGCCGGTCGATGCGATGCCGCGCTTCATGATCGAGGCGGCGGCGGCGTGCGAGGCGCGCTTCCCCGGGACGCATGCGAGCGGCTTCGGCCATCTCGGCGACGGCAACGTCCATTTCCACGTGCGCGCGGCGTCGGGGACCGATCCCGCGCTTTGGTATGGCGAGCAAGTGCCGGTGGTGACGCGCTTCGTCGACGATCTGGTGATCGCAGCGGGGGGCTCGATCGCCGCCGAGCACGGCATCGGCCAGATGAAGCTGGCCGAGCTGGAACGGCTGTCGTCGCCGGCGCGGCTGACGGCGCTGCGCGCGGTCAAGGCGGCGATGGACCCGCTCGGCATCCTCAACCCGGGCAAGCTCGTGGCGCTTGCACCCTCGGCTGCGGCCCAATAGAGCAGCGGCCAGCGAGCGGCTGCGCCGCAAACTATCCACCACGGAGAGAGTTCCCATGGCCAGTGCGCCGCTTCCTTTGTTCTACAACGGCCTCGAGCCGCTCTCGAGCGAGACGCATGCCGATTGGCGTGTCCGCCAGCAGGACAGCGCGCCGTTCCTCGTCGGCCAGCATGCGATTCCGATCACCACCGACGAATTCCCGCTGGTGCAGCGTCATATGCCGATCGTCTTCTCGGTCGGCGACGATGCGATTCCGCTCGCGCTGATGGGCCTCAACGAAGGCGTCAACGTCTTCATGGGCGACGACGGCAAGCTGACCGAGACCAATTTCTACGTCCCGGCCTATGTCCGCCGCTATCCCTACATGCTCGCGCGGCTGCGTCCCGACGCCGAGGAGCTGTCGCTGTGCTTCGACCCGACGTCTGAGGCGCTCGGCGCCTATGACGACGGCGAGCCCCTGTTCGAGAACGGCCAGCCGAGCCAGGTGACCAAGGCGATCCTCGACTTCGCCGAGCAGTTCGAACAGGCCGGTGCCCGCACCCAGGCGTTCATGAACGAGCTGCGCGAGCAGGAATTGCTGATGGACGGCGAGGTCACCATCCAGATCGACGATAACCAGCAGCCGTTCGTCTATCGCGGCTTCCAGATGATCAACGAAGAGAAGCTCGCCGGGCTGCGCGGCGACCAGCTGCGCAAGATGTCGCAGTCGGGCATGCTGCCGCTGCTCTATGCGCACCTCTTCTCGCTGTCGCTGATGCGCGAGATCTTCGCCCGCCAGGCGCAGCAGAACAAGGTGCCGCAGCCGCAGTTCGGCTGATCCTTCCTTCCATACCGATCGCACGGGCGGGGTCGCACGACGCGAGTCCCGCCCGTGTCGTATCCGGGCCATCGCCATGGCTTGACCCGTCGTGCGCGCCGGTCGAGTGTTCCCGCCGCTAGCAAGGGGTTGGACTCTATGACGAACCGGATCGACGGCGAACGCTATTCGCGGGTGGCGATCGTCTTCCACTGGACGATTGCGGTGCTGGTCGTCGCCAATCTGATCATCGGCATCGGCCATGACGGCATCCCGGCGCTGCGCGCGCTGATGGGGGCGCACAAGGCGATCGGCATCACCGTGCTGGTCCTGACCGCCGGCCGCGTCGCGTGGCGGCTGACGCATCGTCCGCCGGCGCTGCCCGCGGGGACGCCGGCGTGGGAAAAGGGCGTCGCGCACGCCACGCATTGGACGCTGTACCTGCTGATGGTCGCGATGCCGCTGACCGGCTGGATGATGGTCTCCGGCCCCGGCCCCGGGCCGCAGCGGCCGCTGAGCTGGTTCGGATTGTTCGACGTGCCGCTGCTGCCGGTCGGCAGCCGCGCCGCCGATCTGGGCCATGACGCGCACGGGCTGCTCGGCTGGCTGATGCTCGCGCTGGTCGTGCTGCACGTCGCCGCGGCGCTGCGCCACCATCTGCTGCTGCGCGATTCGGTCCTCGTCCGGATCGCGCCCGTGCTGGGCAAGTAAAAGAACCGGACGGAAAAAAAGAACGGCTGGCGGGCCGGGGGTTGAACCAATCGGGCGCTCGACTATTTTATGAAAGTACGGCGCTCGTGTCCCCCCTTTCGCGGGCCCGTATGACACACTTTCAGTGTGTCTCCTCCCTGAACCTTGGCCACTCCGTGCTTCATGCACGGGGTGGTTTTTTTATGTCACTCCGCCGCCAGCGCGATCCCGTCGCCGGTGAACGCCTCGTCGGCCGCGGCGGCGATCATCCGCTGGAGCAGCGCGATGACCGCGGGCAGGCCGGCACCGGGGCGATCGAGCGCGGCATCGAGATAGAGCGTGCGGTCGAACTCGATCTGGATGGCGTGGATGCCGCGGGCGGGGGCGGCGTGGCGTTCGAGGATATGGCCGCCCGCATATGGCGTGTTGAGCGCGGTGCGCACGCCGGCCTGCGCCGCGGCCGCCTCCAGCCGCGCGACGAAGCGGTGTGCCGCGGCATGGCCGAAGCGGTCGCCGAGCACGATGCGGGCATGATCGCCGAGCGGCGGCATCGAATGCACGTCGAGCAGCACCGCGACGCCGAACCGCGCCTGCGCCGCGGCGAGCGCGGCGGCGAGCGCGGCATGATAGGGGCGATAATCCTGTTCGATCCGTGCGGCGACCTCGTTTCCGCTGAACCGCCGTCGCCACAGATCGCCCGCCGCCCCGGCGCGGCGCGGCACCAGGCCCAGGCCGCTGCGCACCTTGGCGGAGGGCGCCGGCTGGCCGTGCGGGCGGACGCCCTCGTCGACGCGCGGGTCGCGCTCGCCCTCGCCGCGGTTGAGGTCGATCCAGGCGCGTGCGCGGCGCTGGACCAGCATCGTCTCTTGCGTCCGCGCACCCTGCGCGACCGCGTCGACGAAGCGATCCTCGAGGATGGTCAGCGCGGTCGCCGGCAGCCGCAGCGCGCCGAGCAGCGCCGCCGGATAGTCGCGACCGGCATGCGGCACGGACAGGACCACCGGGCTGAGCGGCGCACCGTCGCGGTCCAACCCGCCGATCGTATCGAACGATGCGTCCATCTATGGCACGTCCTACCGCGTTCCCGCGTTCGGCGCGCTGGAAATCTTCACAACTGCGGATCATAGGACGGCGCGCGAATGGAGACCGACAAGGCGATGATCCGAATCCTGCTGGCCGAAGACGATCAAGTCATGCGCGAATATCTCACCCGCGCGCTGGAGCGCGCTGGCTATGCGGTGGCGGCGGTGGACCGCGGCACGGCGGCGATCCCGTTGCTGGAGAGCGAATCGTTCGACCTGCTGCTGACCGATATCGTCATGCCCGAGATGGACGGCATCGAACTCGCCCGCCGCGCCGCCGAACTGGTGCCGGGGCTGCGCGTGATGTTCATCACCGGCTTCGCCGCGGTGACGCTGAAGGCGGGGCGCGAGATGCCCAATGCGCGCGTGCTGTCCAAGCCGTTCCACCTGCGCGACCTCGTCGCCGAGGTCGATCGCGTTTTCGAGACGGGAAGTGCCACCGGATTGAATTGACCGCTTGCCAGGCCGGAAAAGCCCGGCTAATGGCGCACCTCCGGCGGGCGTGTAGCTCAGTGGTAGAGCACTGTGTTGACATCGCAGGGGTCGCAAGTTCAATCCTTGCCACGCCCACCATCGAAATCCCCGCTAGGCCAACGGCTTAGCGGGGATTTTGTTTTCAGATGGCCCAGCTTCGGGCATTCTGCATGCGGTAACCGTGCGGTAAGATGTCGAAACGAAAGGCACGATAGCTGCGGATGCGTCTCCGGGTCCCACGTCTGGCATGCCTGCGGGATGGCTACGGCAACCATGGCGCTGAACGGCCTCACACCTTGGCGGGGGCCGCAACCTATGCGGCTTCACGGTTTTTCAGATGCCGCTGCGGTTAACCTGTATTCGAAGGCAAAGGCGTGGGATGCGTCATGCATCTGATCATCTTGCATCGGGCTTCTCCCCGAGCGGGTGCCGCATTGGGATGCCGCCGGCGTCAGGTACATCTTCGCGAATCACTCATGGAAGCATGCGGGGGAGGAAAACGCGATCGACGGGGTGCCTTCAGACACCCCGTCGACCCGGCTCAGGCAGCTGCCCCGAGCGCGTGGACCGACCCGAAGTCGCTCGAGGCGAGCGCCATGTCGGCAAGCTCGCGAAGCCGCGCCGCGGCGCGGTCGTATCCGATCGCGATCTGGCCAACCGGCAGTCCTGGTCGCGGCTCCATGCCGTCCGGGTCGAAGCTCATCGTCGCGGCCTTGGGCCCGGCGCTGGCCACCAGCGACAGCCTACCGTCCTGGCCCAGCCAGAAACGGCCGCTCTCCCGGACGTGGACGATACCGAAGCGAATCATCCCGACCTTGACGTTGACGGGTCCTCCCGCCTCGCCACCGGGCTCGAACTCGAGGTGGATGTAATCGGCGTCAGCCTCGTCGTGCGACGTCATGGCTCCCGCGGCGATGAACTCCCGGGTCACCGGACCGATGCTCCCACCGATGACGTATGGCGTCGATGTCGTCAGGATGTTGCGGTGCGGATCGATGGCGGCGCGCGCAGCCTGGAGGAAAGCGTGAACCTCGCGTTCAGCGAATTTCTGAAACATTCTGCAATTCCTTTATTTCTACGATCGCGCTAGCGAGCGCTGTTTTCCCCTTTTCCTGAGAGGAACATTGGAGGCGCAACCAAGCATGGTTGCTATCGCCGAGGCACGGATGCCTTCGGCTGACAAAGCTCCAGGTGAGCGGCTGACCCCGAATGCGGGGTCGCCGACTTCAATTGCGGTGAATCCCGCCAGAATCGTCGTGCGCTACCATCTGAGCGGTATCCGCGTGGAGGCATCCAAGCCGCTCCGCCGTCGTTGCCATCGGTGGTTCTCTCTCCGACGGGGCTTGATCGACGGCGAATGCGGATCACCGCTGGCCCGACCTGCTCCGGCAGCGGGTCACGGCGGCGGGCTTGCCGCTGCTGGTCGTCAACGGGCATCTTGGGCAACCGCACCCTCAAGGAGGGAACCGGCGCGAGCCTGCTAAACCGCTTTGATAGCGACGTTCTCGACGTGCCGGCCGTAGGCTATGTCATCGTGCTGGAGGGCATCAACGATCTCGGAGTGGCGGTGCGCGAGGCCGGAACTCTTAGCAGCGCGCCCCTCGTCGAGGGTCTTCGTCAGGTGATCGCCCGGGCGCGCACCCGTGGCCTCGAGGCGATCGGCGGTACGATCATGCCCTTGAAGGGATCGAAGTCGTATCGCGAGGACGCCGAAAAGGCGCGTCAGGAGGTGAACGCCTGGATCCGGACGCCGGGTGTGGTCGAAGAGCGAGTCATCCGACGTTCAAATCTGTGGCTGGTAGAAAGGCTCTGACTCGCCGAAGTCAATGGCGCGCAGTATTCTTCCCCTCGAGCGCGTGAAGCCTGACCACCGCGTCGCGTAGCGGCGGGGAGACGGCGTCGGCAGCCGCGTCCCTCCTTCTTCGCCTGATACGTAGCGAGATCCGCGGCAGACAGCAGATCTTCCGCGTTGAGCCTGTCTTCCGGGCAGAGCGCCACGCCGACGCTCGCCCCACATGGACGGCGTGGCCCTTGATCCCGATTGGCGGGGGGATCACCGCGATGATTGCATCGGCACGGCCGGTCACCGCCGCGACATACGGATAGTCCGGCATGAGGATGGCGAACTCGTCGCCGCCGAGACGCGCGACGGTGTCCAGTGGATGCGCTTCCTCCGTCAGTCGCCGGGCCACCTCGCGCAGGATGGCGTCTCCGGCGGCATAGCCGATCGTGTCGTTCACTTCCTTGAACCCGTCGAGGTCGAGCATGAGTATCGCCATGCGTCGGCCATTGGCGACACGCTCCCCGACGCGGTTAAGCACCACCGCGTGATTGGGCAGTCCCGTCAGGCCGTCTAGGTACGCGAGGTCGAAAAGCCGACGGTCGTTCGCCCGGCGCTCGCTTATGTCACGGATGATCTCGCCCAACCGCGAGACGCCGTCCTCCCGCTACATGGAGAGCGAAAGCTCGATCGGGAACTCCTCGCCTCCTTTGCGCACGGCGTCGAGTTCCACCGTCGTCCCAAGAGCCTGGGTTTCACGCCCTCCGCCACGCGGGAGAGACCTCCACCATGACCGATGCGAAGGCGGTCCGGCACTATGATGTCGATGCTCGAACCGATCGCCACCTCGGAACCGAAGCCGAAGATCTTCTCGCACGCCGCGTTCCAGACCGTGATGCGCCCGTGATGATCCGCTCAGATGATCCCGTCAGGGGAGGTCGCCGCTATGTTCTCGAAGTGCGACTGGCTGGCGAGGCTGGTGGCCGCGAGCCGGCGCATGTCCAGACAGTCCGAGGCGCACGCCGCCAGCGCCTCCGGATCCATCGCTTCGCGTGGCGAAAGTCCGTTCCGCGGCGGCCGGTCGATGATGCAGAAGGTGCCGATGGCATGCCTACCGGGAGCTGCAGCGGCACTCCCGCATAGAAGCGGACGAACGGCTCATCGGAGGGCGGCAGTCCAATCGGCACCCGGTCCGCGACCGGTGCGTGAGCGGGTCCGAAGGACGGGGGTGCGAAGGGCTATGGTGCAGCCTGAGCGGTCTTGGCAGGCGCTGACGATGACGTATTCGGCCCTGTGCCGTCGGAAGAGTTCGACGCCCACCACGTCCGCGATCGGACGGCCGACCATGGCGGCGACCACGACCTCCGGCAGTGGATCGACCAGGTGCAGGACCGTGCCGCCGCGCCACTGGGAGACCCCCGCGCCCTCGCCGATCGAGCCGGCGAGCAGCACAGTGTCGTCCTCGATCGAAAGACGGCATCTCTGGCGCTGTTCGGCCAATCGACGGGCCATCCGGCCGTGGAAGGCCTCGCGGTTGCGGATTGGGCGGCCGTAGGCCGCCTCGGTGCGAACCGTCTCGGCGATCGCCCTCGACAGCATGTGCGGAAAGTCGAGCAGGCCGCTGTCCCGGGCGTCGAGCGCGAGCATCGAGATTCCGCGCACCGTCGGACAGGTGAGCAGCCAGTGGTGGAGTATCTGTCTCAAGGGGCCGGTCGCCTGAAGCCGGCGATGCGGCCGGTCCCGTCGAGTTCCGCGAGCGCCCGCCTGACGTGCTTGCTCGCGAGCACGTCGTCGGCGTTGTACCTGATTATCCTGTCGCGGAGCACCGTATCGCCGGTGCGGGCGAAGGTGTCGAACCACTCGATGGAGTTCGAGCCCGACGGGTCGAGGTCGGACCAGGAGAAGCCGACCGACTTCGCGATGCTCTTGATGCCGTAGGAGCTGAGCGGCCAGTCGGTGTCGCTCGCGACGATCCTGTACAGGTCGGTGCAGCGCTCCGGCGCGAAGATCTCGTCGATCTCGTCCGCGTCGCAAACCTGGGGGTGACGGCGCTGAAGCCCGGCGTAGGCCGTGCGCTCATAGGCGGAGTAGTGGAACCAGTGTGCCGAGCGGTGACGCCGAAAGTGGTTGATCGCTAAAGCGAAGGCCTGACGTTCGCCTTCCTCGTCGATGGTCGGGGCGAAGAAGTGGACGAATTCGTCCTCGCATCCGGGGCGCTCGTGCCAAAACCCGTGCAGGTAGACGATGCCGCGCATGGGATCGGCTTCGACGTCGAAGTCGATGCTGTGCGGGTTGTTGGGCAGGCGGAGGGGACGGTGGGCGACCGGTTGCGACGCCGGCTCCTTCCAGAGCCGGGCGCGAGCCGCGAAGCGGGCGAGACGTTCCCGCCCCAATCCGGGCAGGGGTCCGTCGCCGATGGCTCCGGGCGCCAACTTGGCGAGATCAGCGATGGTCGGGGCGAGGGGTTCGATGGTCGTCCGGATCGCGCGGCCCAGTCCAGCGAGCTGGGTCAGGTCGTCGGATGTCGCTAGTTCCCTCCGGCACGTCGACCGCCAGTCGCACATCCCGCATTGCGACGAGAGGGCACCTCGCGTGTGCCGCCCGCCGACAATGATGTCCCGGGCCATCGCCAGGAGATCGAGATGGCGCTCGGAGCCCGACCGTCGGTCGCGACCGAACCTCAGATGGAGATCGTACATGGTCTCGTCGCCGCGGGCGTCGATGATGCCGGCGACGTCACCTGTCCCGATGCCGGTCGTCGCGATCAGGTGGGCATAGTGGGAGACCTGGATCAGATACGACGCCTTGTAGGCGCCGCGCGGTCCCTCCAGCGCCGACCCCGCCTTGACGTCGAGAGCTACGTATCCCGTCGGCGTTAGCCGCATGACGTCGGGCATGCCGATCAGGTCGTCGTGGCTCAGGACGGCACCGAGGATCGTGGGCGCGCGGTGGTCGACTGCGAGCGACGTGCGGGCCTCCCGGTCGACCCGATCCAGCCCGCGAAGGTCGGTCGCCGCTTCCGCGATGCCCGACAGGATCTCGTCCTCGTGCGCGAGACCGTCCCGCCAGAGCATTCGCACGAACGGGGACGTCTCGTCGCGGTCGCCCAGCTCGCCGAACAGGTCGAGACCGAACCGCCGCTCGCACAGTAGCAGGTCGCGCAGCATCGTGCCGGAGATCAGCTGACTCACGCCTCCGGACCGACCGAGGGGGCCGCACGGAGAAGGGGCGGTGTCGTGACTTCGACGCGGGAGAGCCCGCTCCTGGTTCTGGAGCGACGGACGTGGCCGCCGAGGCTGCCGGCGAGCGCGTTGACGATGCCGTGACCCTGGCCGCCGTTCCGGACCCAGCCGCCCCCTGCGCCGTCGTCCTCGACGGCTAGGCGACCGCCGAAGCGGGTGCGGCGCAGGGTCACCGTGACGGTGCCGCCCCGGTCGCGGACGCCGTGTCGGATGGCGTTGCCGACCAGCTCGGCGACGATCATCCCCATCCGCCTGGCCGACCGCCCGTCTAGCAGCATCCGCTCGCTCCGCACGACCACGTCGATTGGAGCGTCGGTGGCGTTCATCCTGCGCACCGCCCGGCAGACGTCCGCGATGTGTTCCCCGATCTCCGTGCCGTCCCCATCCTCGCCGGCGAGGATCCGCTGCAGATCCGCGGCACCCGAGATGCGCTCGATCGCCTGCCAGGTGTGGCGGGTGTCCCCGCGGCTCGCGAGGTGGAGCGCGGCGATCGCGTGCTGGAGGATGTTGGCCGTGCGGTGGGCGAGCTCCCGCGCGTAGATGCCCTCGTCCGTCGGCCGCTCCAGTTGCGCGATATCCATTCCTCATCTCCAATCTATATGCACATGTGCATATAGAAAGCATGACGATGCGTTTGTGTCCATGGCATTCTTTATTCGTCGGCAAGATCCGCCCCCGAAGCCTTTGGCGCCGCTGGATCGAACGGCTCGTTCCGATGAGGCCGCGGACGGAACGAAAACCCTTCACGATTGTATGTCAGGTATGGACATTTATTGTTTGGACAACGGGTTGGAGCGTTTGCGGATGGGCGCGGCGCGTCCTAAGACCAGCCCCATGCCTCAGGTATCGAAACCGCAACGGAACCCCTCCACCGAAGCCGAGGCGGCACGCTCCGCGCTGCAGACCGCGGTGGGAAGACGCATCCACGACGTCCGTCTCGCCGTGGGATTGGGGCAGGCGGAATGCGCGCGTACCGCTGGCATCGACACGAGCTCGATGTTCAGAATTGAAACCGGCGCCCAGAACCTCACCCTAGACACCCTGGCGCGGGTCGCGCTCGCGCTCGACGTGCCGATGGACGAGCTACTCACCGGCGTCAGGCCCGATCCCGCCATCATCCAGTTGAGGACCCGAGGCTAGGGCCTGGCCGAGCCATGCCGAACGCCGCACGGCCTTTCACGTATGAATGGTGGCACGGGTGGATCGCCTGAGGCCTCGGAACGGGTGCCGATCGACCGCTCTGGTCGAGGTCGCGGACTGATCCCTCCATCATTGCCAATGCCCTCCTGACCAGCGGCGGCTTTGCTCGCGTCGCCCTTACGGCCCGCGGCGAGCGCCGTCGTCAAGCGGCGGCAGCAGAGTTTGCCCGATCCGTTGTTTGCGCTTTGGAGGGCTTTCGAGGCGGCGCTGATGCCCGACAAATGGCACGGCCGTTTTAAACGTCGACGCGCGCTTCCATGTCGGCGGCGGTTGCCTCGTAGGCATCGGCCATTTCAAACATGCTGTCTCGCATGCCGCTTTCGGAAAAGGTGGCTGCTAGTTCGCGACACTCGACGGCCTTACGTCGCCACCGTTCAGCCTGCTCGCTAAAGCTACCGGACTTCATCCTCGACCTATCACTCTTTCTACTAAGAGACCGTGAAAACGACCGATGGGCCGCGCACGTTTCCGGTCCCCGAACGATTTCGGTCATCACAAAGCCAACGTGGGATGCGTTTGCGGATCGTGTGGCCCTTGAGGGGATCGTGCATCGCGACCTGTCGCGCGGTGGTGTTTTCTCAAGAGGTGAATGTCGCAAAGGGAAAACCTGCCGGATTATCTCCGCTGCACGAAATGCGGCGCTCGACCTCGCCGTATTACAGCGACACCGGGGGAACCCACCGATCCTAGATGGGGATCAGACAACTACTTCAAGCGGCTTGAGCGTAAGCTGCGCGGCCAGCGGAACCAAAAGTTAACGCGCTGTTTTTATCGTGCCTCAACGGCTTCAAGCGGAGCCCCGATGATCCTTACCCCCCTTGGGATCATGGGGGCTTTGCACATTTCATCGAGCCTCTGCATCACACCATTGTCTCTCGATTGAAACAAAGTGTGGACCGATACGTCCGCCAAGCGGTTATGGTCGCGGTAATAATCCTCGATCAAGGCTTGCGCTATGTGTCACGTTTTAGTGATCGAAGACGAACCGCTAATCGCCGATATGATCTGCGATTTTCTCGAAGCCGAGGGCGCTACGTCGTTTAGTGTCGCGGCGTCAGAGGATGCGGCTCGCGAAATGGCCAATCGTCAGGTTCCCACGGTAATCACGTCAGACGTGAGACTGGCGAAGGGCTACGGGCCTCGCGCTGTTGAAGCCATCCGCTCGATACACGGTGAGGTGCCAACGATCTTCATCACGGCTTTGCCCGACGAGTGTAAGCCGTGTGATCACGCCATCGCAATTATCCAAAAGCCTTTTACTGCAAGGCAGCTTACAGGCGCATTCGCAAAGGCTTGGTCTGTATCACCTTACGCATAGCTGAGTTGTCGTAAGCTGACATTTTCGTGCAAGCCAAACAGCAGCGTGAGGTCGGCTTTGACAACACACTAAACTACGCTTGCCCAATTGCGCAGCCAGTAATTTAGATATTGACGCGGCCAATGCGGAGAGAAGGGCGGCGCATAAAGGATATGAAACTGAATGTTTGCTGTTGGTGGATTGTGTTGAAGAAGTCGGGTGCGGACTGGAGGCAAGCGACGGCTGGATTGCGCTGCACAGCGCCGACCGCCTCAGGCGGGTAGTGGCTGCGCGGGCATCGGGATGAGCTTGGTCATCTTGCGGAGGTTCTGAGCGGCGACTGCCATGTGGAACTCATCCCTTGCACCGTTTGGACCACGCAGACGCAATCGGCCGAGCTTCAGAATGCGTTTGAGGTGCAAGAACAGCATCTCGACCTTCTTTCGCTGGCGGCGGGAGATGACGGAGGCGTCGGTGGTGACGATGTCGCGGGCAAGGTCGCGAGCCCCTTCGTGGATCGAACGGGTGACCTTGCGCGCCGGCATGTTAGGCGTGCAGCGTTCCCGCAGGGAGCAGCCGCCGCAATCCTGCTGTCGCGCGCGATAGTGGATGAAGCCGTCCTGGCCGACATCGCCATGGGCGGTCGCGAAGTTGCGGTTCCTGGGGCGCAGGCGCTTTCCGCCAGAACAGACATATCTGTCGTCGTCATGGTCGTAGGCGAAGGCTTCACGTTCGAAGGTGCCGTCGCGGCGGGCGGACTTGTCGATCACCGGAATGCGCGGCTGGATGTCACGCTCGTGGACCAGCCAGGCGAGCATCTCTGCCAAGCCGTAAGCAGTGTCGGCTGCCAGCCGCTCGGGCCAGACGCCGAAGCGGTCCTGCACCCGCGCGATCATGCGCTTGCACGCGGTCACCTCGGCCTGGCGTACGGCGGTGCTCGCTTCCACTTCCATGATGACGGCGTGGTCGAGGGCGATGAGGTGGTTGGTCGAGTAGACGTAGAAGGCCAGCCCGCGATGCGCGCTGGTTCAGCGCGATGCCGGATCGGCCGGCGCCAGATACTTCGACACCACCGGTGTCGCGGCGCCGAACGCGGCATCGTCGAGAACGGCCAGATACTCGCGTACCGCACGGCTGTCGGCCCCCGGTGGTACGTCGTCGCTGCCCGGGTCGCCGGTCTGACGATTGGCGTTGGCGCGGATCAGGCTGGCGTCGACCGCGAGCCCTTCGCCGCCCACCAGCCCCTCGACCATGCAGCGCACGACCGTCGTCTCGAACAACCGGCGCAACAGGTCGCTGTCGCGGAAGCGTCCGTGCCGGTTCTCCGAGAAGGTCGAGTGGTCGGGCACGTCGCCATCCAGCCCCAACCGGCAGAACCAGCGATAGGCCAGGATCAGATGCACCTCGTCGCACAGCCGCCGCTCGGACCGGATGCCCATGCAATACCCGATGATCAGCATCCGGATCATCAGCTCCGGATCGATCGAGGGGCGACCCGTTTCACTGTAGAAGGGATTCAGTTCCTCGCGGATGCCTGACAGGCCACGAACCGGTCGATCGAACGCAGCAGATGGTCCGCCGGCACGTACCGCTCCCGGCTGAAGCTGTAGAACAGCGCCTCCTGCGCCACCGTCCGCTCGCCCATCATCGGCCCGTCTCCGCTTACCTCGCGAAGTCTGAATCAAACCATCAGCACAACTGCAAGCCTGCCTTTTTCAACACAATTGAGCGTTAGCGGACGCCCCACCCTCAGACGCGAGCCTTCAGGAATGTACGCTTATGGCGTGTTCCCTTCATTCGCTCCGCGCCCATCGGGCGAACCGGCTCCAGCCCAGCAGGGAGGGGGCGGTGTCTTGTTATTGGTGCTAAGCGGACCAAAGCGAAAAAAGCACGGCCCCATTCATCTAGACATATATTCCGGGCACATTCGAACGATCAGGCTTTCGAATAAATCGATCCATTGGGCACGACAACGGTACGGTCTCTACATATGGCCCGAGGTATTCCGTGCCGCTGAAATGCGCTCAGCGTTTTTGGCATTCGCGGCGTCTATTGCGGCCCATTCCTCCTTGGTATGGCAGGTCCGAGCGGGGAAGAACGACCCCGTTACATCTTCTTTTCGGCAGATCGGTTTCGGTGATTTCATCTTAGCTGACGGCGTTGTGGGCGTCGCGCTATTAACCGCACCCGCTCCAGTGGTCTGAGCAACTGCAAGCCCGGGGGTGAAAACCATCACCGCCGCAATCAACGTCTTCATCGTGCGACTCCCGTTATTATGCCACCAGCGTATTCTTATAGGTCAGCAACGCAAGAGTGTCGCGGCCTTAGACGGGGGCCTTCAGGAATGTCGCTTATGGCGTGTTCCCTTCACTCGCTTCGCGCCCCCTCGTGCAAACCGGCTCCAACTCAGCAAGGGAGCGCACCGTCCGCTATCGGGTTTTTCGTCACTGACGCCGATCGCTTCAAGCGCCGCTTGTCAGATCGCGGTGAGAGGCAAACGCCGCCGTCTTCGTCTTTAAACTGACGCAACGATCGCTCTATCGCTCAACTGACTCATGAAGCTGAGCAAGCTTTCCAATGATGATCTCAAAGTGCGCTAAGCCAAGCGGTGAAAGCACGAGGGCGTCGTCGAGATCACCCGTCCCATCACCAACGATATATCCGCTTTTGGACAGATGGATAAGCCAGCGTGATAGCGTCGAAGGAGCGATGTTGTTGCGAGCACTGACATCGCTGCCCGTGAGTCGACGTCCCTTTGCGTCAGCAATGAACAATTCTATCAGGAGATCCCAGCCAGGTTCTCCGAATATCTCTTTCGGGAAAACGGTTTCCCTTGCTCTTCGAAACTCAAGCATATGAACTGCTAAAGCCGCCGCGCGATCTCCTCGTTTCACGCCGATTTTCCTCCATAACGCCGTTTACCGGCTATGGAGGCGTAATCTATGTTAGGCTTCCTGGTTCCCATACAGTTCGATAAATTGCAGGCGAGCCGAGTCTAACGTAGCGGCTAAGGCGAAGTCACCGTTTTGATCTGCGAAAGCCAACAAGGCTTCGAGGCATTGAGCCAGCGATCGCGTTTCATCGTTCTGCAAACCTAAGGCTCCGTCGACTTTCGGCGATGTCTATAATTAAATTACCTGCCTTGTAGAAGGCCAATTCGATGGTGAGGAGGAGTAATAGGTGACCCATGATGGTGCTACCATCGTCACCGTATGCGATTCAGCGCTGGAGGATTGCCATACATCGGATGGCGTGACGGGGATAGGCGCTTAGCTACCGGGTGGCGGCGAACGCATCATCAGGCTGAGGGAGGGTAAAAAACGTCCCGTCGCCGGCCCCCCCCCCCCCC
>NZ_SCMZ01000059.1:0-20112 GCF_005503285.1 Sphingomonas sp. 2SG | reverse complement strand
ATAGAGCGAGCTAAGCTTTAACCGACCACACGACGCCTTGAAACGCCGTAGACCGGAGCCGCCGCCCACATGTCCCTTCATCTGTTCAACAATGTCAAAGAGCCGACAAAAACCGACGCTTCGTCCAACCCTCTCTTTGGGAGGGCGACATCAGCGCCTTGATTTCGGTGACCGTAGAAGCGAACCGTGTGGTCCGTCGCTGCGGTGACGTCCCTCTAGGCGGGGTGTTCCGAGCCGTCAAACGCTTTTTGCATTTTTCCTGTCACAAATCTTCAAGCCTCGGATTTCCGGGGGTTTACGAGATGTGAAGAGCAAGGTCTGTACCGCCCCGTCATGGCGATCACCCCCCCTCCCCGCACAGACGCCGCCGAATCGTTCGGTACGCAGGTGCGCCGTGCGGTAATCTGGCGCTCGGGAAGCCAGATCGGCGCGCAGATGGTGCAATGGGCGGCGACCTTCCTGGTGATCCGCATCCTCGATCCGCGCGACTACGGGCTGTACGCGATGACGGGAGTGGTCCTTGTTTTTCTCAATATGCTCAATGGCTATGGGCTGGCGAGTGGATTGATCCAGCGGGACGACGTTTCGGCGCGGCAGGTGCGGCAATCGTTCGGGATGCTGATCGCGCTCAACCTCGTGCTGGCGATCGCGCAGGTCTCGATCGCGCCGCTCGCCGCGGCCTATTACCGGCAGCCGGAGGTCGCCGCGCTGCTGCGCGTCCAGGCGCTGATCTACCTCATCACCCCGTTCGCCGCGCTCCCTTATGCGCTGCTCAGCCGGGCGATGGAGTTCCGCAGGCAGGCGGCGGCCAATCTCGCCGCCTCGCTCGCCGGCGCGGGCGCGGCCCTGGGCGGCGCGCTGGCCGGATGGGGGGTGTGGACGCTCGTCTGGGCGCCGATCGCGCTCTACGCGGTGCGTGCGATCATGCTGACCTGGGCGGCGCGGTCGCTGATCTGGCCGAGCTTCGACTTCCGCGGCGCCGGTCATCTCGCGCGCTATGGCGGGATGATGGCGGCGGGACAGTTCTTCTGGTTCCTGCAGAGCCAGATCGACGTCTTCATCGCCGGCCGCCGGTTCAACCCGCACCAGCTCGGCATCTACACCACCGCGCTGTTCCTGGCGCAGATCTTCGTCTCGAAGTTCGTGCCGCCGCTCAATGAGGTGGCGTTCAGCGCCTATGCGCGGATGCAGCATGACGAGGGTGCGGTCGCCCGCGCCTTCGTGCGCGCGGTGCGCGTCATCATGGTGCTCGCCTTGCCCTTCTACCTCGGTCTCGCGGCAACCGCCGAACCGTTGGTGCTGACGATGCTCGACGCCAAATGGGCGGAGGTGACGCCGGTCGTCCGGCTGATCGCGCTGGCGATGCCGTTCATGACGCTGCAAGTGCTCTATGCACCCGCCTGCGACGCGCGCGGCCGGCCGGGGATCGGCGCGCGCAACGGTGCGGTCGGCGCAATGCTGCTCGGATTCGCCTTCCTGATCGGCGTGCGTTGGGGACCGGTCGGGCTTGGCTGGAGCTGGATCGCCGCCTATCCGCTCTATCTGCTCGCAAGCAGCCGGCGGTCGTTGCCGGTGATCGGCGCGAGCGGACGCGACCTCGTCGGCGCGATCGCGCCGTCGGCATGCGCCGCGATCGGCATGGCGCTGGTGGTGACGCTGGTCGACCGGCTGCTGCCGGCGCTGCCGCCGCCGCCCCGGCTGGCGGCGCTCGTCGCGGTCGGCGCCGCCACCTATGGTGCGTGGCTGGCGCTCTTCGCGCGCGGCACGATCCGCGAACTGATCGCCCTCGTCCGCAAACGCCCGCTGCCGGCGGCCTGATCAGCCGCCCTGGATATAGTCGCGCATCGCCGCGGCTTCCGCCTCGATCCGGTCGATGCGATATTTGACGAGATCGCCGATCGAGACGAAGCCGACCAGCCGCGCCCCCTCGACCACCGGCAGATGGCGGATGCGCCGCCGGGTCATCAGGGACAGGGCACCGATCACCGGCTCGCCCGGCGCGACCTGCTGCACCGGCTGCGTCATCACCTCGGCAAGCGCGAGATCGAGCGCCGCGACGCCATGCGCGGCGAGCGAATAGACGACGTCACGTTCGGAGACGATGCCGACCACGCTGCCCGCGTCGATCACCGGCACCGCGCCGATCCGGCGTTCGGCGAGCAGCGCCACCGCCTGCCCCAAGGTCGCATCGCGCGGCAGCGAGACCACGTCGCCGCCCTTGTCGCGCAGGATTGCCGCGATCGTCATGCCATTCCTCTCCTTCGTTCCGACTCCGTACGATGCGAAGGCGGTTGCCGGCAGGAGACCACGTTTGCAGCGACTTGGCAAAGCGCCGGAAACGACGAAGGCCGGCTCCTCGCGGAACCGGCCTCCGGATCAGATCAGCGCGACCCGCTCATTCCGCGGCGGGAACGTCCGCGGCGGGGGTGCGCACGCGGCGGCGACGCGGCTTGGGCGCTTCGTCCCCGGCGTCGTTGGCGGCGGAGATGTTGAGCGACGGCGGCAGACGATCGGCATCGACGCCATTGCTCTCCGGCGCCTCGGCGACCGGTGCGACCGGCGCCTCGGGTGCGACAGCGGCCTCGGGCGCGGCATCGGCCTGCGCGTCGCGGCGCGGACGGCCCCGACGCGGGCGCGGTGCGAGCACCGGCGAATCCGCCTCAAGCACCGCTTCGGTCCGCTCCTGCAGATTCTCGCCCTCGGCGAGCGGATCGGCACGGCGCTGGCCGGCGACCTCGACCGGCTGTTCGGCCGCCTCGAACCGGGGGCGGCGGACGCGATCCTCGCGCTGCGGGCGATCCTCGCGCTGCTGCTGCGGACGATCCTCTCGGGCGGAGCGCTCCTCGCGCTGCTGCGGGCGATCGTCCCGGCTGGCGTCGCGGCCGGAATCGCGATTGCCGTCGCGCTGGCCGCGGTCGTCGCGATTGCCGCGGTCCTCCCACTGACGTGCCTGGCGCTGCGGCCGGTCGTCGCGATTGCCGCGGTCGTCGCGCTGCTGGTCGCCGCGCGCCTGACCCTGCTGGTCACGCTGATCGTTGCCGTCCTGCTCGCCGGCGCGGATCGGTTCGCCCTCGTCGCCGTAATCGTCGTCGTCGTTGAGATCGAACGGCTGCTGGCGCTTGGGCTGGCTGTTGTCCTCGAACCGGCCGCGCTGGTCAGCGATCACGCGGAAATAATGATCCGCGAACTGGAGGTAATATTCGGTGGTGACGCGATCGCCCTGGCGCTGTGCCTCGCCGGCGAGGTTCTTGTACTTTTCGAACAACTGGTTCGCGTTGCCGCGTGCGCGGCTGTCGATGCGGTTGCCGTTGTCGGGCCGACCCTGGCCGCCCTGACGGGGACCGTTATTGCCACCATTGTTACCGCCACGACCGCGACGGCGGCCGTTCTGCTGCCGATTGTTGATCAAGCTACTGTCCCATGATCAGAGTATAAATGGTCCCTGGAAAACCAATCCGGTCGATCGCGGCCAATCCCGCATCGACCTGCCCGACCCGGCATCCGCCAGCCGAACAACGCGCCCTTCCGGGTCGCCGCGTGCCATAAGCGCCGCTCGAGCCTGCCACGGCCACCGATGGTCGGTGGCGACATGACGAAGGATGCGGGTCACCGCGTGCCGATCAACCTGCCAATGCTGATGCTGCGTGCCCCGGCCCGACCAATAGCTGGCGTGAGGCAGGTCCGACAAGCGAAATATGAGGGCCGGCCACGCTTCTTTCAACCCCGATGCGCGAGCCGGACGAGCAGGCAGCGGTCGCGCCCGCCGAGATCGCGGTGGATCTGGCTGGTCAGCCCCTGCCCAGCGAACAAGGCGGCGACCGATTTTGCCTGGGTATGACCGATTTCCACGGCGGCGCAGCCACTTGGCGCGATCAGCCGCGGCAGTTGCCGGGCGAGGACGCGATAGTCGTCGAGGCCGTCGGCGCCGGCGAACAAGGCGCTGGCGGGTTCGTGCGCGCGGACCTCGTCGGGGAGGGTTTCGCCGGTGCCGATATAGGGCGGATTGGCGAGGACGAGGTCGAAACGGGCATCGAGCGCCGCCGCCCAGTCGCCGCGGACGAAGCGCGCGCGGTCGGCCATGCCGAGCCGCTCGGCATTGCGTCGGGCATAATCGAGCGCCACCGCCGAACGGTCGATGCCGAGGCCACGCGCCGGCCATTCGTCGAGCGCGGCGAGCAGCAGCGTGCCGGGGCCGGTGCCGAGATCGAGCACCGTCGCAGGCGCATCGCCGCCAAAATGGCCGGCGGCGGCGATCAGCAGCGTCTCGCTGTCGGGGCGCGGAACGAGCGCTCCGGGCCCGACGGCGAGGTCGATCGTCCAGAAGCCGCGCGTGCCAGTGATATAGGCGACCGGCTCGTGCGCCGCGCGGCGGTCGACCAGCGCGGCGAAGGCGGGCGGGACGGCGCGCGCCATGTCGAGCAGCAGCCGGCTGCGCTCGATGCCGAGCGCGTGCGCCATCAGCAACTCGGCGTCGAGGCGTGCGGTCGGAGAGAAAGCGAGGCGCGCGGTCGCTTCGGCGAGCGCGGCGCGCATGGCGGCGGGGTCGGGGGTGGTCACGCCGTCATGGCCCCTTCTCGGTCATGTCGGCGCATGCCGGGAGACTTGATTGCGGGCGACCGACGGCGCGCAGCCATGCGGACGACATCGCATCCATGGATCCCCGCCTGCGCGGGGATGACAGCGGAAGGTGGGGAGGCGCGCCATACGCGCGATACGTTGGCCGAGTAGTTGGCAGGGCGGTGAGCGGTGGACGAGGGCGGATGGCAGCGCTCATCCACGTGGACATCGCGTCCAAGCGTGCCGGCTTCCGCCAGGATGGCGAAGGGCATCCGCCGCGGTCCGCCCGCATCACCCGTCGAGCGAGGCCAGCCGCTCCGCCTCGTCCTGCGCGATCAGCGCGCCGATCAGTTCGTCCATCTCGCCTTCGAGGATCTCGGGCAGACGGTGCAGCGTCAGATTGATGCGGTGGTCGGTCACCCGCCCCTGCGGGAAATTATACGTCCGGATCCGCTCCGACCGGTCGCCCGAGCCGACCATCGCGCGGCGCGTCCCCGACCGCTCGTTGGCGAGCCGCTCGCGCTCCGCCTCATAGAGCCGGGTGCGCAGGACCTTCAGCGCCTTGGCCTTGTTCTTGTGCTGCGACTTCTCGTCCTGCTGGATGACGACGAGGCCGGTGGGCAGATGGGTGATGCGCACCGCGCTGTCGGTGGTGTTGACCGACTGGCCGCCGGGGCCGGACGAGCGATAGACGTCGATGCGCAGGTCCTTCGCCTCGTCGATGCGGACGTCGACGTCCTCCGCCTCGGGCAGCACCGCGACCGTCGCCGCCGAGGTGTGGATGCGTCCGCCCGCCTCGGTGGCGGGGACGCGCTGGACGCGGTGGACGCCCGCCTCGAACTTGAGCTTCGCGAACACGCCGGTGCCGGTGACCGAGGCGACGACCTCCTTGAAGCCGCCCGCATCCGACGACGAGCCGCTGATGAGCTCGACGCGCCAGCCCTGCCGCTCGGCATAGCGCTGGTACATGCGGAACAGGTCGCCGGCGAACAGCGCCGCCTCGTCGCCGCCGGTGCCGGCGCGGATCTCGAGCATCGCGGCGCGCGCGTCGGCGGCGTCGCGCGGCAGCAGCGCCAGCGCAAGCCGGCGGTCGGCGGCGTCGAGCGCGGCGCGATTGTCGCGCAGCTCCTCGGCCGCCATCAGCCGCAATTCCTCGTCGCCGGTGTCCTCCGCCATATAGGCGAGACTGTCCGCTTCCTGGCGCAGGCGGCGTACCTCGCCGGCTGCCGCGGCGACGGGTTCGAGCTCGGCATATTCCTTCGACACCGCGACGAAGCGATCGGACGGCAGGTCGCCGGTCGCCATCAGCGCCTGCAACTCGTCACGCCGCGCCTCGATCTGCGCGATTCGTTCGGGGGAGATGGTGGTCATCCGATCCTCCCCGACACCGGGAGGATTGCCCGCGCGCTCATCGCAGCGCCTCGGCGAGAGCGGCGAAGGCGACCTGCCGCTGGTCGCCGCTGGCGAGCGTCTTCACAGTCGCGACGCCGGCGGCGAGTTCGTCGTCGCCGATGATGAGCGCATGACGGGCACCGAGCGCGTCCGCCTTGGCGAGCCGCTGCTTCATCTTGCCCTTATAGGCCATGTCGACCGCGACGCCGGCGCGGCGCAGCTCGGCGACGAGGCCGAGCGCGCGCGCTTCGGCCGCCGCGCCCATCGGCACGACCACCGCGTCGATCGTCGGCGCCGCCGGCTCGTCGAGCAGCATCGCGAGCCGCTCGACCCCCGCCGCCCAACCGACGCCGGGGGTGGGCGCGCCGCCGAGGCTCTCGACCAGCCCGTCGTAGCGGCCACCCGCCAGCACCGTGCCCTGCGCGCCGAGCCGGTCAGTGACGAATTCGAATGCGGTGTGGCGGTAATAATCGAGGCCGCGTACCAGCCGCGCGTTGCGCGTCCACGCGACGCCCGCCGCATCCAGTCCCGCCGTCACCGCATCGAAGAAGGCGCGCGCCTCGGGCGTCAGATAGGCGTCAATGTCCGGCGCAGCATCGGCGATCGGCCGGTCGCGCGGGTCCTTCGAATCGAGGATGCGCATCGGGTTCTTGTCGAGCCGGGTCAGGCTGTCCTCGGACAGTTCGCTCCGGTGCGCCTCGAAATGCGCGACCAGACCGGCGCGCCATGCCTCGCGCGTCTCGGCATCGCCCAAGGTGTTGAGCTGCAACGTCACGCCATCGGCGATGCCGAGCTCGCGCAGCAGCTGGTCCGCCATCACCAGCAATTCGACGTCCGCCGCCGGCTCCACCGCGCCGAGGATCTCGGCGTCGATCTGGTGGAACTGGCGGTATCGCCCCTTCTGCGGACGCTCGTAGCGAAACACCGCACCGCTCGTCGTGATCTTGAGCGGCGCATATTGCTGCCAGCCCTCGGTCAGGAAGGCGCGGGCGATCCCCGCGGTGAACTCCGGGCGCAGCGTCAGCGAATCGCCGCCGCGATCGGGGAAGGTGTACATCTCCTTCGACACGACGTCGGTGGTCTCGCCGATCGAGCGCGCGAACACCTCGGTCGCCTCGAAGACGGGCAGGTCGACGCGGCCGAAGCAATACAGATGCCGCACGCGCTCGAACGTCGCGAGCACATAAGCGAAGCGGCGCTGGTCGTCGCCGAAGATGTCCTGGGTTCCGCGCACCCGGCGCGGCGTTTCGATACGGGCCATATGCGGGCGCTATCTAGGCGAGCCCGCGGCCAAGCGCTAGCACCCCAACGATGACCGACCGTCAAGCCTATTGGGGAATCGGCAGCCGCATCGCGCCGCCGCGGTTCGCGCTGTTCGCGATCGTCTTCGTCGCGGGGCTGGCGGGGCTGATCCCCGTGCTGGGCCGCGGTCGCGGGCTGATGGCGGCGTTCGACATCGCCGCGATCGTCTTCCTCCTCGCCGTCTCGACGCTGTTCCGCCACGGCGAGGCGGCACGGATGCGGCGTTCGGCGCGCGACAACGACGCCAATCGCGCCGCGCTGCTGGCGATCACCGCGGCGACGATGGTGGTGATCCTGGTCGCGGTCGCCGGCGAACTGAAGGGGCGCAACGACGCTTATGCGATCGTGCTGGTGATCGCGACGCTGGCGCTGGCGTGGCTGTTCGTCAACATGGTCTATGCGATGCATTACGCGCATCTGTTCTACAGCGCGGGCGAGGACGGGAAGGATGAGGGCGGACTCGACTTCCCTGACTGCAAGGAGCCCGATTATTGGGACTTCCTCTACTTCAGCGCGACGCTGGGCATGACCTTCCAGACGTCGGACGTGCAGATCGGCTCGCGGCGCATCCGGCGGGTGGTGCTGGGCCATACGCTCGCCGCCTTCGTGTTCAATCTCGGCGTGGTGGCGTTCACCGTCAACGTATTGGGCGGCGGCGGCGGGTAAAGGACTGGACGGGTGACCTTTCGGCCGCTTACACATTGCCGCAACATTCTTTCGCCGAAAGCCCTCCATGATCCGCAAGCTCGTCGTCGCGTCCCTCTTCCTGTCCGCCGCCACGCCGGCGCTGGCACAGGTCCCCGCCGGCAATAGCGCGCCGCAGCCGTCGCCCTTCGTCGACACGATCCCGGCGCCGCGCGACGTGCCCTATCCCGGCACGCTGAAGGTCGAGGTCGACGCGACCGATACCGAGCGCGGCATCTTCCGCGTGCATGAGACGATCCCCGTTGCCAAGGCGGGCGCGATGGCGCTGCTGTTCCCCAAATGGCTGCCCGGCGCGCATTCGCCGCGCGGCGAGATCGAGAAGCTCGCCGGTCTGGTGATCCGCGGCAACGGCCGCATCCTGCCGTGGACGCGCGATCCGGTCGACGTCTTCGCCTTCCACATCGACGTGCCCGCCGGCGTGCGCACGCTCGACGTCGAATTCCAGTTCCTGTCGGCCACCAAGCCCGACCAAGGCCGCATCGCGGTGACGCCCAACCTGATCAGCCTGCAGCCCAATTCGGTCAGCCTCTATCCGGCCGGCTATTTCACCCGCCAGATCCCGATCCAGATGACGGTGAAGTTCCCGACCGGCTGGACCGCGGCGGGCGCGGTGCCCGCCAAGGCGGTCGGCTCGACCTACGCCTATGACAAGACCAATTACGAGGTGCTGGTCGATTCGCCGATGCTCGCCGGCCGCTACGGCAAGACCTGGCCACTCAGCGACCGGGTGAAGCTCAACGTCTTCGCCGATTCGCCCGAGTTGCTCGCCGCCAAGCCCGAACAGATCGACGCGCACAAGCGGCTCGTCGAACAGGCGGTGAAGACCTTCGGTGCGCAGCATTACGACCATTACGAATTCCTGCTGTCGCTCTCCGACCAGCTTGGCGGCATCGGCCTCGAACATCATCGCAGCTCGGAAAACGGCTCGCGGCCGACCTATTTCACCGAATGGGACAGCAACGTCGCCGCACGCAATCTGCTGCCGCACGAATTCACCCACAGCTGGGACGGCAAGTTCCGCCGCGGCGCCGATCTGTGGACGCCCGATTACCGCACGCCGATGCGCGGCTCGCTGCTCTGGGTCTATGAGGGGCAGACGCAATTCTGGGGCTATGTCCTCCAGGCGCGCTCCGGGCTGGTCAGCAAGCAGGACACGCTCGACGCTTATGCCGGCATCGCCGGCCTCTACGATCTCGCGCCGGCGCGCCAGTGGCGCGATCTGGTCGATACCACCAACGATCCGGTGATCTCGGCCCGCCGGCCCAAGGGCTGGACGAGCTGGCAGCGGTCGGAGGATTATTACAACGAAGGCCTGATGGTCTGGATGGAGGTCGACGCGATGCTCCGCCAGCAGTCGGGCGGAACCAAGTCGATCGACGATTTCGCCCGCGCCTTCTTCGGCGTGCGCGACGGCGACTGGGGCGAACTGACCTATCGCTTCGAGGATGTCGCCGCGACGCTCAACGCGATCCAGCCCTATGACTGGGCGGGCTTCCTGCGCAAGCGGATCACCGAGACCGGCCAGCCCGCGCCGGTCAAGGGCTTCGCGATGAACGGCTATACGCTCGTCTACGGTCCCGAGCCGACCAAGTATTTCACCAATGCCGAGAAGAGCGGCACGATCAACGTCACCTATTCGATCGGTCTGTCGATCGGCAAGGACGGCGAAGTCGGGCAGGTGATCTGGGATTCGCCGGCATTCAAGGCGGGACTCGATGTCGGCACCGTGATCCAGGCGGTGAACGACACCGCCTATAGCGGCGATGCCATGAAAGCAGCGATCGTCAATGCCCAGACGTCCAAGCAACCGATCCGATTATTGCTCAAGAATGGGCCACGGTACCGCGAAGTCGCCATCGACTATCACGGCGGCCCGCGGTATCCGCACTTGCAGAAGACCGGCACGGGCGAGACCGGGCTCGACAAGCTGTTGGCGCCGCGCTGAGGGGCGGCGGCCAAGAATTGTGAAGGACATGCATGCGTATTGATCTGATTCCGGTCGGCAAGAACCCGCCCGACGACCTCAACGTCATCATCGAGGTGCCGACCGGCGGCGAGCCGGTGAAGTACGAATTCGACAAGGCGTCGGGCGCGTTGTTCGTCGATCGCATCCTGCACACGCCGATGCGCTATCCGGCCAATTACGGCTTCGTGCCGCACACGCTGTCGCCCGACGGCGATCCGCTCGATGCGCTGGTGATCGCGCGCTCGCCGTTCATCCCCGGCTGCGTCGTCCGCGCCCGGCCGATCGCGGTGCTCAACCTCGAGGACGAGGCCGGCGGCGACGAGAAGCTCGTCTGCGTCCCCGTCGACGAGGTCTTCCCTTATTATTCGAACGTCGGCGGCCGCGCCGACGTGCCGGAGATCGTGTTCGAGCAGATCGAGCATTTCTTCACGCACTATAAGGACCTGGAGAAGAAGAAGTGGGTGCGCGTCGGCACCTGGGGCGACCGCGAAGAGGCGCGCCGCATCGTCCGCGAGGCGATCGAGCGCTACGACGCCGCCAAGGCGCAGGGCGAAGAGCCGCACGAATATGAGGTTCCGGGCCGCGACTGAGCGACGCGGGGCGCGGCCGTCGGTCGCGCCCCGATCTGCCCCCTGAGAGACGACCCGTACCTCAACCGTTCGCCCTGAGCCTGTCGAAGGGCAGCTTGCGATCGGGACCATGGGCTTCGACAGGCTCAGCCCGAACGGTGGTGGCGACGGACGGGTCAATCGACACGCCGGCGGGGCGCCTCGCGTCAGCCGCCGCTTGCCGCCAGCCGCTTCAGCGCGTCGCCGCTGACCCGCTGGATCGTCCAGTCCTCCATCCCCACCGCGCCGATCCGGCGATAGACGGCGATGGCGTCGGCGTTCCAGTTGAGCACCGACCATTCGAACCGCGCACAGCCGCGCGCCACCGCCAGCGCGGCGAGATGGCGCAGCAAGGCGCCGCCGACGCCCTTCCCCCGCGCGTCGGGCGTCACGTACAGATCCTCCAGATACAGCCCGCGCCGTCCCGCCCAGGTCGAGAAATTGTGGAAAAACACCGCGAAGCCGAGCGGCCCGGTGTCGTCCTCGGCGATCACCGCCTCCGCGGCCGGCTGCGCGCCGAACAGCGCCTCGTGCAGCGTCGCCTCCGTCGCCTCGACCGCATCGGGTTCGCGCTCGAACGCAGCCAGCTCGCGAACGAAGCGCAGAATGACGGCGATGTCGGCGGGCGAGGCGGGGCGGATCATAAGGCGGCTTCCGTTTGCGGGCCCGGCGCGGGCTTGCGGATCGCGACGAGGCAGCCGGCGATGATGAACAGCGCACCGGCGACCGTATAGGGCGAGACGCGCTCGGCGAAGGCCAGCCAGCCGAACAGCGCCGACCAGACGAAGGCGGTATATTCGGTCGGCGCGAGCACCTGCGCCTCGGCCCGGCCATAGGCCCAGGCAAGCGCGACCGCCGAGATCGAGCCGAGCAGCGCCGCACCGAACACGACGGGCAGTTGATCGGTCGTTGGCAAGCGACCGAACCACGGCGCGGCGACCAGCAGCAGGCCGCTCAGCACGACGCTGGTGAACAGCGCCACTTCGAGCGGATCGGCGGCCTGCGCCTGCTGACGCAGCAGGATCAGGCTGACCGCATAGATCACCGAGGCGGCGAGGATCGCGACGCTGCCCATCACCACCGCATCAGAGGCATGCGCCTGCACCTGCCCGGCCGCGATGATCAGCACGCCAAGGCTGGCGACGAGCGACCCGCCGATCGCGGCACGGCGGATGCGCTCGCCCAGCGTCAGCCCGGCGAGAAACAAGGCGATCAGCGGCGCGAGGAAGGTCAGCGCGACGCCCTGCGCCATCGGCACGCGTGCCAGCCCCCAGAAGAACAGCAGCACCGACGCCCCGCCGGTCGCGCCGCGCGCGACGTGCAGTCGCAACGCCTTCGCCCCGGGCCAGCGCATGCGTCGCGCAAGGAAGACCGGCGCGAGCAAGGCGACCCCGGCGAGCGACCGCCAGAGCACCGCGGCATAGGCGCCGCTTGCGATCGACAGCCCCTTCATCAGCGTATCCATCGCCGAATAGACGGCGATGCCGGCCGCCGCGACGGCGAAGGCGGCAAGCGGCGAAACCTCGCGCTTCATCGGATCAAGCAGATGTCGAGATCCAGACCCAGCGCGCTCCACTTCGTGTCCGCGGTCAGTACCGCACCCCCTGTCGCCAGAGCGAGCGAAAGGCACGCGCGATCCGCAAAGGACGTATCGGTGCCGTGCAACCGCGGGTGCAAGGCAGCGGAGACACGTGCCTGACCGGCATCGAACGGCACGACGATGATCTGCAATTTGGTCAGTTGCTCCTCGATCGCCGCTGGATCGAGTCCGCGGCGTGCGACCTTGTGCAGAATCTCATCGAGATTGACCGCGCTGAACAGCGCACCGCGACAGTGCGCCAATACCATCGCACTGCCGGGCTCTTCAAAGATCATGGCCAGCACCGCCGACGCATCGACGACCGTCACCGCTGGCGCGCCTGCCAAGCCTCGTCCCGGGCGGCCTCGCGGCGTGCCTCGTCGCGGCGATCGGCGATCAGCTCGTCGACCACGCTGCTGCTGCCCGCCCCGTCGGCACCGCGCATGTCACGGAACCGCTGCTGTGCTTCGCGGGCAACCTGCGCATAGGTCTTCAGGATGATTGCACCTGCCGCATCACGCTCGACGACGAGCGAGTCGCCCCGCTTGATGTCGAGTTCGCGACGGATGTTCGCCGGGATGACGACCTTGCCGCCATCGATCACCTTGGCCTGTTGGGTCATGTCGAGTCTCCTGATACCCGACCTGTACCACAGGACCTATTCCGCCGCCACGACCTGCGGCGCCTGCGCTGCCGCATCCGCCGCCTCGATCTCCGCCGCCTTGGCCTCGACCAGCCGGACGATATGGTCGATCATCCCCTCGTCCTGGACGTGATGGTCGGTGACGCCCGACAGATAGACCATGTGCTTGCCGTTGCCGCCGCCGGTGATGCCGATGTCGGTCTCGCGCGCCTCGCCCGGGCCGTTGACGACGCAACCGAGCACCGACAGGCTCATCGGCGTGCGGATATGCTGGAGCCGCTCCTCCAGCGCCTGTACGGTGCGGATCACGTCGAACCCCTGCCGCGAACAGCTCGGGCAGCTCACCACACGCACGCCGCGGTTGCGGATGCCGAGCGCCTTCAGCATCTCGAAGCCGACGCGCACCTCGTCCTCGGGCTCGGCCGACAACGAGACGCGGATCGTGTCGCCGATCCCGTACCAGAGCAGGCTGCCGATGCCGATCGCCGACTTGACCGTGCCGCCGACGAAGCCGCCCGCCTCGGTGATGCCGAGGTGCAGCGGGCAATCCACCGCCTCGGCGAGCTGCTGATAAGCGGCGACCGCGAGGAACAGGTCGGACGCCTTCACCGCCACCTTATATTCGTGGAAATCGTGGTCCTGGAGCAGCTTGATATGATCGAGCGCGCTTTCCACCAGCGCATCCGGGCACGGCTCGCCATATTTCTCGAGCAGATCCTTCTCGAGGCTGCCGCCGTTGACGCCGATGCGGATCGAACAGCCGTTCGCCTTGGCGGCGCGCACCACCTCGGCGACGCGCTCGCTGCTGCCGATATTGCCCGGGTTGATCCGCAGGCAGGCGGCACCCGCGTCGGCGGCTTCCAGCGCGCGTTTGTAGTGGAAATGGATGTCGGCGACGATCGGCACGTTCGAGCCGCGCACGATCTGCTTCAGCGCCACGGTCGAATCGACGTCGGGGCAGGAGACACGGATGATGTCGACCCCCGCCTCCTCGCACCGCCGGATCTGGTCGAGCGTCGCGCGGATATCGGGCGTCGGCGTATTGGTCATCGTCTGCACGGTGACCGGGGCGTCGCCACCCACGGGAACGTTGCCGACCATGATCTGGCGGCTCGGACGGCGGACGATATCGCGCCACGGACGTAAGGACATGGGGCTTATATACAGCAGCCGGGTTGCGGTTCAAAGGCGCTGGTGTAGGGCGCTAACCA
The DNA here is from genome assembly GCF_005503285.1 of Sphingomonas sp. 2SG. Classification (NCBI taxonomy): domain Bacteria; kingdom Pseudomonadati; phylum Pseudomonadota; class Alphaproteobacteria; order Sphingomonadales; family Sphingomonadaceae; genus Sphingomonas; species Sphingomonas sp. 2SG. The sequence goes on along the minus strand of NZ_SCMZ01000059.1, from coordinate 6,149 downwards.
CTTACGATGTCGCGCGTCCCGATCCCCCGCCATTACGGCCTCGACTGGCTGCGCGTCGCCGCCTTCGCCATATTGATCGTCTATCATGTCGGCATGGTTTTCGTCCCCTGGGGCTTCCACGCCAAGAGCGCGCACGGCGCCGCCTGGGCGGTGCTGCCGATGCTCGCGGTCAATGCGTGGCGATTGAGCCTGTTGTTCGTCGTCTCGGGCTATGCGAGTCGCGCGCTGCTGACCCGCGCGCCGGGGGTAAGCGGCTTCCTGCGCCAGCGTACGCTGCGGCTGCTGGTGCCGCTCGGCTTCGGCGTCGCTCTGGTGGTGCCGCCGCAATCCTGGGTCGAGCTGGTCACGCAACATGGCTATACCGGCGGCTTCCTCACCTTCTGGACGCACGACTATTTCCGCTTCGGCACGCTCGGCGGGATCGTGCTGCCGGCGCTCAACCATCTGTGGTTCGTGCTGTATCTGTGGCTCTATACGGTCGTGCTCGCGCTGCTGGTGCCGCTGGTCCGCTGGCGCGGCGCGCAAGGGGCGTTCGACCGGCTGTTTGCCGGGCTGGCGCTGCCGATCGTGCCGACCTTATGGCTGGTGTGCGTCCACGGCTGGTGGTTCCCGATGGGCTATGAGACGCAGAATCCGTTCACCGACGCGATGGCGCATCTCATCTATCTGCCCGCCTTCCTGTTCGGCTTCGCGCTGGCGGGGTCGCCGCCGGTGCTCGGCACGTGCGTGCGCTGGCGCTGGGCCGGCGCAGCGATGGGCGTGCTCGGCTATGGCTTCATCCTCGCGGTCGAGCTGGGGCTGAACGGCGATGCGCCGCGCTGGCTTTACCCGATCTACGGCGCGGCGCATGCGGTGCAGCAATGGGGGACGATCCTCGCGCTGATCGGCTTCGCCGAACGGCATTGGAACCGCGACGCACGGTGGCGCCCGCTGCTCACCGAGGCGGTATTCCCCTTCTACCTCGTCCACCAGACGATCATCGTCGTCGTCGCCTATTGGCTGATGCCGGTCGGCCTGTCCGGCGGCGTCGAATGCGCGCTGCTGATCGCCGCGACGATCCTCGGCTGCCTCGGCTTCTATCTGGTCGGCCGGCGGATCGCGCCGCTGCGACCGCTGATCGGGCTGCGCCCCCTGCCCCATCCCACGCATAAGGCTGCATCATGACCGATACGCCAGACTGGTCGCTCGTCCTCCACGGCGGCGCCGGTTCGATCGAACGCCACCGCCTCACCCCGGCGCAGGACCACGGCGTCCGCGCGGCGCTCGCGCTGGCGCTCGACACCGGCGCCGCGATCCTGTCCGAGGGCGGGGGCGCACTCGACGCGGTCGAGGCGGCGGTGCGCGTGCTCGAGGAGGATCCACATTTCAACGCCGGCCGCGGCGCCGCTTATACCCGCGAAGGCACGATCGAGCTCGACGCGGCGATCATGGACGGCCGCACCCGCGCCGCGGGCGCCGTCGCCGGCCTGACCGCAACGCGCTCGCCAGTCGGCCTCGCGCGCCGCGTGATGGAGGCGAGCCCGCACGTCCTGCTCAGCGGTGACGGCGCCGAACGCTTCGCCCGCGAACAGGGGATCGCGGCGCAGGACCCGGCATGGTTCGCCACCGAGGAGCGCCGCCGCCAGCTCGACGAATTGCTCGCGCGCAATGCCAACGCCTTCGACATCGACATGAAATACGGCACCGTCGGCGCGGTCGCGCGCGATGCCGCGGGGCATCTCGCCGCGGCGACCTCGACCGGCGGCGTCACCGGCAAGCGCTGGGGCCGGATCGGCGATTCGCCGCTGATCGGCGCGGGCACCTATGCGGACGATCGTTCGGCGGCGATCTCCTGCACCGGCTCGGGCGAATTCTTCATCCGCGTCGGCGTCGGCCACGAGATCGGCGCGCGCATCCGCCTGTCGGGCGAGACGCCGCAGGCCGCCGCCGATGCGGTGATGGCGGAGGTGCGTGCGCTCGGCGGCACCGGCGGCGTCATCGTCGCCGCACCGGGCGGCGAGGCGGTGTGGAGCTTCACCACGCCCGGCATGTACCGCGCCCGCGCCACCGCGGCGGGCCTGCGCGAAGTGGCGGTCTACGGCGACGAGTGACGGGCTTTTCATTGGAGTGGCACCGGCGAGCGGCTATGGCCTAGCACCATGAAAATCCTCCGCTTTGTCGCCGCCGCTCTGCCGGCGTTCGGGTTCGCCGCGCCGGCGTCGGCCTATTGGGAGTTCGGGCATCAGACGGTCGCCCGGATCGCTTACGCCAATGTCGCGCCGCGAACGCAGGCGGCGATCCGCAAGCTGCTCGCCGAGACGGCGCGGCTCGACACGCCCGAATGCCCCGCGACGACGATCGAGGGCGCAAGCACCTGGGCGGATTGCGTCAAGCCGCTGAAGGGGCCGGACGGCAAGTCGCGCTTCGGCTATGCCTATAACTGGCACTTCCAGGACGTGAACATCTGCCAGCCGTTCACGCTCGAAGAGGCGTGCAAGGACGGCAATTGCGTCTCCGCGCAGATCACCCGCGACGTCGCGATCCTCAAGAACCGGCGCGCGCCCGCGAAGGAGCGCGTGCAGGCCTTGGTATTCCTGATCCACTTCGTCGGCGATCTGCACCAGCCGCTCCACGCCGGCGAGAAGAACGACAAGGGCGGCAACGACGTCGCCGCTACCTATGGCAGCTACGGGCCGAAGCGCTTCAACCTCCATTCGATCTGGGACGGTACGCTCGCCGAGCGCGCGATCACCAGCGGGCCGTCGCTGGTGCGGCGCTATCCGGCGGCAGAGAAGCGGCGGATCGCGGCGGGGACGGTGACCGACTGGAGCCGCGAGTCGTGGCAGGTCGCGCATGACGTGGTCTATGCGAGCGCGCTGAACGGCGATCCCTGCGCGCCCTCGCCGGCCAAGGTGACGCTCGACGAGGCGACGATCGAACGGATCGTGCCCGTCGCCCGGCTGGAAGTGGAACGCGGCGGCCTGCGGCTGGCAAAGCTGCTCGACGAGGCGCTGGGCTGACGCGCTTCCTCGCCGTGAGGACCAAGAGGGCGGAGGCCTCTGCCTCCACCCTCCCGATGAACGTCCGGATCGGCCACTCGTCAGACGGCCGCCGGAAAACGCGAGCGGCGCGTTTCGTTAGTTCAGCACCACCGTCACCGAACGACGGTTCTGCGCCCAGCTCGCCTCGTCCGAGCCCAGCGCCACCGGACGTTCCTTGCCGTAGCTGATCGTCGTCAGCCGCGACGGATCGATGCCGCGCGCGACGAGATAGTTCTTCGCCGCGTTGGCGCGCCGATCGCCGAGCGCGAGATTGTATTCGCGCGTGCCGCGCTCGTCGGCATGGCCTTCGACCGTCGCGCGGACCTGCGGGAAGCGCTGCAGCCACGTCGCCTGGCTGTCGAGGATCGCGCGCGCCTCCGCATCGATATCGCTCTGGTCGAGCCCGAACAGCACGGTGTTCGAGCTGACCGAGCGGCGGAAGTCGGCGTCCGAGCCCGGCGTGATCGCGCCGTCGCCGTTGCCCGCGGTCGCCGGCGGCGGCGTGTTGAGTCCGGCGCTGTTGTCGACAGGCGGCGGCGGCAGCTGCTTGGGCTTGTGCGCGCAGGCGCCGAGCGAGGCGAGCGCGGCTGCGGTCAGCAGGGTGGTCGTCAGTCTGGCCATCGTCGTATCTCCCGTGAGTAAGTGCGTTTCGCCCCCGAAACCTTATAGTGCTGCGTTACGGCCGCAGCGGTCCCCAGGCCGGGTCCGACCCATCGAGCGGCGTCGGAATCCTGCGCTCGACCTGCCCGGTGAGGTCGACCATCCACAGATCGGCCTTGCCGCCGCTGCCCTGGCCGCTGCGGTAGAAGGTGATGACGCGACCGTTGGGCGACCAGCTCGGCCCCTCGTCCTGGCCGCCGGTGAGGATCTTCTCGCCGCCGCCCGACGGCGACATCGTGCCGATGCGGAACGCGCCACCCAATTTGGTGAAGGCGATCAGGTCGCCGCGCGGGCTCCACACCGGCGTCGCATAGCGGCCGCCGCCGAAGCTGATCCGCTGCTGGCCCGAGCCATCGGCGTTCATGACGTAGATCTGCTGGCCGCCCGAACGATCGCTCTCGAAGACGATGCGCGCGCCGTCGGGCGAATAGCTGCCGCCGGTGTCGATGCCCGGCGAGCTGGTCAGCCGCTGCGGCGTGCCGCCCCGCGCCGAGACGCGATAGATATCGGTATTGCCGCCCTGCGCCATCGAGAACAGGATCCAGCGGCCATCGGGCGAGAAGCGCGGCGCGAAGGTCAGCGCGGCATTCTGCACGACACGCCGCGGCCGGCCCGAGCCGAGATCGTAGACGTAGATCGACGGCTTGTCGTTCTCGTAGCTCATATAGACGATCGACTGCTGGTTGGGCGCGAAGCGCGGCGTCAGCACGATCGACTGGCCGTTGGTCAGGAAGCGGTGGTTGGCGCCGTCCTGATCCATGATCGCGAGCCGCTTGACGCGCTTGCCCTTCGGCCCGGTCTCCGAGACGTAGACGACGCGGCTGTCGAAATAGGGGCCTTCGCCGGTCAGCCGCGCATAGACCATGTCGGCGCATTTGTGGCCGGCGCGCCGCCAGTCGGACGGCGAGACGACGAAGCCCGAGCGGGTCAGCTCGACCTTCGAAAAGACGTCGTAGAGATAGCAGCCGATCGTCAGATTGCCGTCGCCGGTGGCGCGGACGAAGCCCTGCACCAGAGCCTGCGCGCCGGTGCCGCCCCAATAATCGAAGGCGGGGGCGTTGACCTCCTGAAAGCCGACGGGGCGGAGCTGGCCCGCGCCGAGCGGCGTGAACAGGCCGGAGTTCTTGAGATCGTTGGCGATGATCTCGGCCATCTGGCGGCCGAGCACGTCGGTGGCACCCGCCGGGGTCGACACGACCTGCGCGGTCGGCATTGCCGGAATCGCGATCGGCATCGGCGCCGAGACGCCGCCGGTGACCGACACTTCGAGCGGCGCGGCCTCCTGCCCCGCCGGGGTCGCCGGCTGCTGTTGCGGTGCCGGCGCGGGCGCGTCCTGCGCGAACGCCGGGACGGCGGTGGTGACGCTGAGCGCGATGAGCAACGACCGGATCATGACCTCAAACCCTTTTCGCGAGCGATATGGATGCCGCTTACCACAAACTTGCCGTCATCCCGGACTCGTTCCGGACCTCTCCGGACCAGCCCGGCACCCCGGCCTCGAGCCGGGGTCCCGCTGCCGCCCATCGACTGCGGGGAAAAGCGGGACCCCGGCTCGAGGCCGGGGTGACGGAGGGAAGCGAGACGAAACGCCCCACCCCACCGTTCGCCCTGAGTCCGTCGAAGGGCGCGTGCCACGAGGGGGCCGCTCCGGTGGCGGGCCCGTGCTTCGACAGGCTCAGCACGAACGGTGATGCCCATCACTGTAGCTTCCACTGGAAATTGATGTTGTTCCACCCGCCCGACGGCGTCGAATAATATTCGGCCGGCAGCTTGAGCGGCGCGCAGCCCTTGAACGCCGCCACGCCGAGATCGACGACGCGCTGCTTGTAGCGCTCGTTCTCGTCGGTGACGCCCGACTGGCGGACCATCCGCGGCGTCGCGGCGAGCGTGCCGTCCTCGTTGAGGCGCAGGTTGAGCGTCGTCACGATCTCATTGGCGCCCGGCCCCGGATTGACCTGCCGGTCGGCGCAGGGCTGGATCTGGCGCGCGATCGCCTGGACGATCGACGCCATCGCGCGGCCGTCGATCTTGGCGGCGCGCGGCGCGGTCGACTTGCTCGGCGACGGATCGCTGGTCAGCCCGGCGAGGAAGTCCGAGCCGAGGCGCGAGCCGCGCGGCTTGGCGGTCTTCGCGCTCTCGCTGCTGCCCGATCCCTTGGCAGCGGCGGGCTTGGCCGGTGCGGTCGACGGCTTGCCCGCAGTCTTGGCGGGAGCGGCAGGTGCCTTGGCGGCGGGCTTCTCCGGTGCGGCCTTTGCCGGCTTGGCCGGTTGCTTGGCAGGCGCGGGCTTGGGCGACGGCTTGGCCGGCGCCTCCGCCGCAGGCCTGGGCTTGGGCTGCGGCTTGACCGGGGCCGGCTTGGGCGCGGGTGCGGGCGCCGGTTTCGGCGGCGCGGGCTTGGGCGGAGCCGGTTTGGCGGGCGCCGGCTTCGGGGCGGGCGCGGGCGGCGCGGGTTCGGGCTCGGGTGCCGGC
>NZ_SCMZ01000058.1:0-20911 GCF_005503285.1 Sphingomonas sp. 2SG | reverse complement strand
GTTCCGGAGCGGGGGGCGGCATATCCATCGCCGCCTGAATCGCGCCAGCGCTCGTTCCGGTTCCGCATCGGTTGCGTTTCCTCGCGGGGTCGGCTAGGGGCCCCGCTTCCCGAGCGAGGCGCTACAGGACTGCCCGGCCATCAAGGGCTGCCGCGGCGGTTCATGCCATGCTCACAGCGAAAGGACCAAAATGCCCAAGCTCAAGACCAAGAGTGGCGTCAAGAAGCGCTTCAAGCTGACCGCCAGCGGCCTGCTGAAGCACGGCGTCGCCGGCAAGCGCCACCGCCTGATCAGCCACAACAGCAAGTACATCCGCCAGAACCGCGGCACCAAGGTGCTGTCGAAGGCCGACACCGCGACGGTGAAGGCCTGGGCGCCGTACGGCCTCAAGTAAGGACATCAGGACATGGCACGCGTCAAACGTGGTGTAACCACCCGCGCCAAGCACAAGAGGATTCTTGAGCAGGCCAAGGGCTATTACGGCCGCCGCAAGAACACCATCCGTATCGCCCGTCAGGCCGTCGAAAAGGCCGGGCAATATGCCTATCGCGACCGCAAGGTCAAAAAGCGGACCTTCCGCGGCCTGTGGATCCAGCGCATCAACGCCGGCGTCCGCGCCGAGGGTCTGACCTATTCGCAGTTCATGCATGGCCTCAAGCTCGCCGGCGTCCAGCTCGACCGCAAGGTCCTGGCCGACATCGCGATGCACGAGAGCGCCGCATTCAGCGCGATCATCGCCCAGGCGAAGGCCGCGCTGCCCCAGGCCGCGTAAGCGCCTGTTGCTATGCGGGAATCGGGGCGCCGGTGGGACACCACCGGCGCCCTTTTTCGTTTTCGGGCTACTCGCTTTCCCCAATTGTCATCCCCGCGTAGGCGGCGATCCATAAACGCTGACGTCCATGCTGGAGGCGCAACACCTGCGCGTCTGGATCCCCGCCTTCGCGGGGATGACAATGATGGGGCGGGGGCAGAAGGCTCCCTTCTTGCGGGAAGGAGAAAAGCGGATGGAATGGCAGCCTTGCGTCTATATCCTCGCCAATCGCCGCCATGGCACGCTCTACGTCGGCGTCACCTCGAACCTGATCGGACGGCTGATCCAGCATCGTGAAGGATTGATCCCGGGGTTCACCTCCCGCTACGGCGTGCATCGTCTGGTCTGGTACGATGTGGCGGACACGATGGAAGCTGCTATCCATCGCGAGAAGCAGCTCAAGCGATGGAACCGCGACTGGAAGCTGCGGCTCATCGAAGAGCATAATCCCGGCTGGGATGATCTGGCGCTCGGCCTCGGCCTGCCGCCTGTGAAAGAGAGCGATACGTGACCGAAGACCTCGATACCCTGCGCGACCATCTGCTGACCGCGATTCCCGCCGCGGCGAGCGCCGACGCGCTCGAAGCGCTCCGCGTCGAGGCGCTCGGCAAGCAGGGCAGCGTCTCGCAATTGCTCAAGACGCTCGGCAAGATGAGCCCCGAGCAGCGGCAGACGGAAGGACCGCGGATCAATGGCCTGCGCGAGGCCGTCGCCGAGGCGATCGCCACCCGCAAGGCGAGCCTCGACCGCGCCGCGCTCGACGCGCGGCTTGCCGGCGAGACGATCGACATGACGCTGCCCGCCGAGGCGCCGCTTACCGGCACCGTCCATCCGGTCAGCCAGGTGATGGATGAACTTGCCGAGATCTTCGCCGACCTCGGCTTCGCGGTCGCCACCGGGCCGGAGATCGAGGACGACTGGCACAATTTCACCGCGCTCAACATTCCCGAGACGCATCCGGCGCGCGCGATGCACGACACGTTCTACTTCCCCGACGGCGACGCGGGCGAGAAGCGGATGCTGCTGCGCACGCATACCTCGCCGGTGCAGATCCGCACGATGCTGCAACAGCAGCCGCCGATCCGCATCATCGCGCCCGGCCGCACCTATCGCTCGGACAGCGACGCGACGCACACGCCGATGTTCCATCAGGTCGAGGGGCTGGTGATCGACAAGGGGATCACGCTCGGCCATCTCAAATGGACGCTGGAGACCTTTCTCAAGGCGTTCTTCGAGCGTGACGATATCGTCCTGCGCCTGCGCCCCAGCTATTTCCCCTTCACCGAACCCTCGGCGGAGGTCGACGTCGGCTATACGATCGAGAAGGGCAAGCGCGTCATCGGTGGCCATCCCGGCAGCAAGGGAGGCGGCGGCTGGATGGAGGTGCTCGGCTCCGGCATGGTCCACCCCAAGGTGATCGCGGCATGCGGGCTCGATCCCGAAGAATGGCAGGGCTTCGCTTTCGGCTGCGGCATCGACCGGCTGGCGATGCTCAAATACGGCATGGACGACCTGCGGCCGTTCTTCGACGGCGATATTCGCTGGCTGAAACATTACGGCTTCTCGGCGCTCGACGTGCCGACGCTGTCGGGTGGTGTCGGCGCAGGCGCGTGACGCCGTCCCCGATCGGATGCGCATGATGGCGGGTGCAGGTGGTTGGTACGAACCGCCCGCATCTATGGGTCCCGGCGGGCGCCGGGATGACGAAGGTCTGGAATCGATATGAAATTCACTTTGTCCTGGCTCCGCGAGCATCTCGACACCGACGCCACGCTCGACGCGATCGTCGATACGCTGACCCGCATCGGGCTGGAGGTGGAGGGCGTCCACAATCCCGGCGATGCGCTGAAGGCGTTCCGCGTGGCGAAGGTGCTCAGCGCCGAACGCCATCCGCAGGCGGACAAATTGCAGGTGCTGTCGGTCGATGCCGGCGACGGTCCGTTGCAGGTCGTGTGCGGCGCACCCAATGCGCGCGCCGGGCTGGTCGGCGTGTTCGGCGCGCCGGGCGCCTATGTCCCCGGACTCGACGTGACGCTCAAGGTCGCGGCGATCCGCGGCATCGAGTCGAACGGCATGATGTGCTCGACCCGCGAGCTCGAACTCGGCGAGGATCACGACGGCATCATCGAGCTGCCCGCCGATGCGCCGGTCGGCACGCCCTTCCCCGATTACGCCGGGCTCAACGACGCGGTGATCGACATCAGCGTCACCCCCAACCGTCAGGATTGCATGGGCGTGCGCGGCATCGCGCGCGATCTCGCCGCGGCCGGGCTGGGGACGCTCAAGCCGCTCGCCATCGAAGCGGTGGCGGGCGAGGGCGAGGCGCCCGACGTTCGCACCGACGATCGCGACGGCTGCCCTGCTTTCTACGCGCAAAATGTCAGCGGCGTGACCAACGCCGAATCGCCCGACTGGCTGCGCCGGCGCCTCACCGCGATCGGGCAGAAGCCGATCAGCGCCTTGGTCGACATCACCAATTACGTGTCGATCGACCTTGGCCGGCCGCTCCACGTCTACGACCGCGCCAAGCTCTCCGGCGGGCTCGTCGCGCGCAAGGCGCGGGACGGCGAGCAGGTCGTCGCGCTCAACGGCAAGACCTATACGCTCGATGCGACGATGACCGTCATCGCCGACGTGGCCCAAGTCCACGATATCGCCGGCATCATGGGCGGCGAGCATTCGGGCGTCTCCGCCGAAACGAGCGACGTGCTGATCGAATGCGCCTATTTCGATCCCGATCATATCGCGCGCACCGGCCAGAAACTGCTGCTGACGAGCGACGCGCGCCAGCGCTTCGAGCGCGGCGTCGATCCGGCGTTCCTCGACGACGGCCTCGCCATCGCGACGCGGCTGGTGCTCGACCTGTGCGGCGGCACGCCCTCGCCGGTGACGCGCGCCGGCGAACCGCCGCTGACCCCGCGCGTCTATGCCTATGACCCCGCCAAGGCGGAGGCGCTGGGCGGCCTGGCCGTGCCGGCGGACCGCCAGCGTGCGATCCTCGCATCGCTCGGCTTCGCCGTCGCCGACGACTGGCAGGTCACCGTGCCGACGTGGCGCCGCGATATCGACGGTGCCGCCGACCTCGTCGAGGAGGTGATCCGTATCGAGGGGATTGACAAGGTCGCACCCGTGCCGCTGCCGCGCATCCCCGGCGTGGCCAAGCCCACCGCCACGCCTGAGCAAAAGCTCGAACGCCGCGTCCGTCGCGCCGCCGCCGCGCGCGGACTCGACGAGGCGGTGACGTGGAGTTTCCTGTCGGAGGCGCAGGCGGCGCCGTTCGGCGGCGGCACTTGGACGCTCGCCAATCCGATCAGCGAGGACCTCAAGGTGATGCGGCCGTCGCTGCTCCCCGGCCTGCTCTCGGCGACCGAGCGCAACCTCAAGCGCGGCATCACCGCGGTGCGGCTGTTCGAGATCGGCCGTCGCTATCTCGCCGAGGCCGAACATGCGACGCTAGGCCTCGTCCTCGCCGGCAACCGTCGCGAGCGCGGCTGGCGCGAGGGCAAGGCGGCGGGCTTCGACGCCTATGACGCCAAGGCGGAGGCGCTGGCGCTGCTCGCCGCGGCGGGCGCGCCGGTCGACAATTTGCAGGTGATGGGCGAGGCGGGTGACGCTTGGCATCCGGGACAGAGCGGCACGCTGCGGCTCGGGCCGAAGACGGTGCTGGCGCGCTTCGGCATCCTGCATCCCAGTTTGCTCAAGGCGTTCGACCTCGACGGAGCGGTGGCGGCGGTGGAGCTGTACCTCGACGCGCTGCCGGCGAAGCGCGCATCAGGCTTCATGCGCCCGGCCTTCGCGCCGCCGGCTCTGCAATCGGTCCGCCGCGATTTCGCCTTCCTCGTGCCGGCCGAGGTGAGCGTCGACGCGCTGGTCCGTGCGGTGCGCAGTGCCGACAAGGCGGCGATCGTGGCGGCGCGCGTGTTCGACGTGTTCACCGGCGCGGGCGTGGAAGAGGGCAAGAAGTCGGTCGCGGTCGAGGTGACGCTGCAACCGACCGACAAGAGCTTCACCGACGAGGCGCTGAAGGTGGTGGCCGACAAGGTCGTCGCCGCCGCGGCGAAGCAGGGCGCGGTGCTGCGGGGGTAATCATTCCTCCCTCGCTTTAGCGGGGGAGGGGGACCATTCGCGAAGCGAATGGTGGAGGGGGCGTCGCCGCATACGGCCAGGTCCCCGTATTCTCCCCCTCCGTCAGGCCTTCGGCCTGCCACCTCCCTCTGGCGGGGGAGGAATAAAGGCCATCTCGTACTCCTGCGTCACCCCGGACTAGTTCCGGGTCCACTCTGCGGCGGGGAGACTTGCTGGAGGCGCGAGCGTGCGCCTGCGGAACGGTGGACCCCGGAACGAGTCCGGGGTGACGGGTCTTATGCGGTGTCGTTCCGAACCTCAGCGCGGCTCAGTACCGTGCGGTAAACGCCCTCACACCTTGGTCGAGTAGATCATTCGCCCCGGCCCGAGCTGCTCGAACACCTGCGCGAGGTCGCTTTCGCCGACCGCGAAACACCCCTGGCTGCGGCCGAGCATGCCGTGCGTGCGCAGCATGTCGCGGTTGGCATACCAGGCCGAATGGACCACGATCGCGCGCGCCAGCGCATTGTCGTTGGTCGCGTCCAGCCCCATCAGCCGCTGCGAACGGCCGTGCTTGCCGACGTAATAATCCGCGGTGACGAACGCGCCTTCCGACGAGGCGTTGGAATTGGGCTCGTTCGAGAAACGCTTGAGGAAACCGGTATGCGCCGGGTCCGAGCCGCTGCCGTGCGCGACGAGGAACGACTGGCTGCGCCCCGAGACGAGATCGACGAGATGGAAGCGCGCTTCCGACGACGGTGCCGCCATGTCGGCGATCGCGATCCGGTCGCGCTGCGGGATGCGGCGACCGTGCTGGCTCAGCGCGGCGAGCGCCTGGCGCATTAGGTCGGGGCGCACGACGCGCGACGAGGTGATCGGTCGCGCCGCCACCATCGCCCGCGGAGCAGGAACCGGCGGTTCGGTCATCGGCCGCAGATCGCGCTGGGTGAGGCGACGCGGCGTCGCCGACAGCGTGCCGGGCAGTGCCAGCGTCGCCGCGAGCACGAGCCCGTTCTTCAGCAGAGCCCGTCGGTCGCGTGCGCTATCATGCTCAGTATGCATCAAAATTTCAAAAGCCCCGGTCAATCCCGCTAACAGTCATATAGCAGCAACGGACTTAATTTTCGCCCACCGCACCCCCCGATCGGCGTTCTGGTTGCACGGTTGGCCGCGAGCGGCCCTCGATTGGTCCCGAATCGGGTTCGGCACGATCCGCGGAGTCGCGCGTTGAGCCGGCAGAAGGGGGAAGCGAAAGGACGACGACGAAATGAAGCATTGGCTCATCATGGCGGGCGCCACCGTTACCCTCGCCATCGCACCGGCCCCGGCCTTCGCCGCCGCCGCCACCGATGCGCTGGCGCCCGAGGTGACCACGCTAGCTCCCAACAAATTCCTGTGGAACGACGATGCGACGTTCGGCCCGGTCAGCATCGTCATCTCGATCCCCGACCAGAAGGCCTATGTCTATCGCGGCGAGATCCTGATCGGCGCGTCGACCGTTTCGACCGGCAAGGACGGCAAGGACACGCCGCTCGGCACCTTCCCGATCCTGCAGAAGTCGGAGGTGCACAAGAGCAACCTCTACAACAGCGCGCCGATGCCGTTCATGCAGCGGCTGACCTGGGACGGCGTCGCGATCCACGCCGGGATAAACCCCGGCTTCCCCGCCTCGCACGGCTGCATCCGCGTGCCGACCGCCTTCGCCAGGAACCTGTTCGGCGTGACCAGCAAGGGCACGCCGGTGCTGGTCACCGACGCCTCCGCCGCCGAAGGCTGGGTGCCGCCGACCGCGGCGGATGCGGCGCTGCTCGACCCGATGGCGCCCTGACGGACGGGCGGTTGCGATCGCGCCGCGGCTGACGCACAAGGCCGCGCATGACCGACCTCGTCACCATCCGCTCGATCGCGCTGACCGCGCAGATCAACCCACTCGGCGCCGAGCTGACGCATCTGCGCGACGCCGGCGGGCGCGAGTTGATGACCGATGCCGATCCGGCCTTCTGGACCGGGCATGCGCCGATCCTCTTCCCGGTCATCGGCATGCCGTTCGAGGAGACGATCCGCGTCGACGGCACCGCTTATCCGATGAAGAAGCACGGCTTCGCCCGCCGCTCGCTGTTCGAGGTGATCGAGGCGGCGGAGGATTGCGTCACCTTCGCGCTGACCGACAGTGCCGAGACGCGCGCGGCCTATCCATTCGCCTTCCGTCTTGAACTCACCTACCGGATCGAGGGCGCGACTCTAAGGATCGAGGCGCGGATCGCCAATCCGGCGGATGCGCCGCTGCCAGCGAGCTTCGGCTTCCATCCCGCCTTCGCCTGGCCGCTGCCTTATGGCGAGGATCGCGCCGCGCACCGCATCCTGTTCGACGCCGACGAGCCCGACGCACTGCGCACCATCGCCGCCGACGGCACGATCGCCGAAGCCCGCCGCCCGTCGCCGCTCGCCGGCCGCGAACTGGCGCTGCGCGACGATCTGTTCACCGAGGACGCGCTGGTGTGGGACCATATCCGCTCGCAGGCGGTGACCTATGGCGCGGCAAACGGCCCGCAATTGCGCATCGCCTTCCCGGACACGCCGATGCTCGGCGTCTGGACCAAACCCGGCGCGGCCTATGTCTGCGTCGAGCCGTGGCACGGTATCGCCGATCCCGAGGGCTATACGGGTGAGTATCGCGACAAGCCCGGCGTGTTCGAAGTGCCGGCCGGCGGCGACAAGCGGATTGAAATGAGTATGACGCTGAAGGGGTAGCTTCGCCCTTAATCGTCATCCCGGCGGAGGCCGGGACCCATGGTGGCGGTGCGGTCGAGGGTGACGTGCCGACGCTCATGGCACCGCATCCATGGGTCCCGGCTTCCGCCGGGATGACGAAGTCCAGGGGTCGCGTTATGCGCCACACCCTCTGTCCTCCACGCCCTACATCTGGCAAAGCGCCGCGATGACACGCCTCTCCCGCAGCCGGCCGCCCGCAAGCGTGCCGATCCGGGCGGGGCGCTGCCGACCCCGACGCTCCGTCACCTCCACCTTCCGCGACCCGCGCCCGGGTCGCCCGCCAGCCGGATACTGCCAGTGACCTCCCCCCGCCGCACCTTCGCGATCATCTCCCACCCCGACGCGGGCAAGACCACGCTGACCGAAAAGCTGCTCTACTTCGGCGGCGCGATCCATCTCGCCGGCGAGGTCAAGGCACGCGGCCAGAATCGCCGCGCACGCTCGGACTGGATGAAGATCGAACAGCAGCGCGGCATTTCGGTCACCTCGTCGGTGATGACGTTCGAGCGGGAAGGCATCACCTTTAACCTTCTCGACACACCGGGCCACGAGGATTTCAGCGAGGACACCTATCGCACGCTGACCGCGGTCGATTCGGCAGTGATGGTGATCGACGCCGCCAAGGGCATCGAGCCGCAGACGCGCAAATTGTTCGAGGTGTGCCGCCTGCGCTCGGTGCCGATCATCACCTTCGTCAACAAGGTCGATCGCGAAGGGCGCCCGATCTTCGAGCTGCTCGACGAGATCGCCGACATGCTCGCACTGGACGTCGCGCCGATGAGCTGGCCGGTCGGCATGGGCGGCGAGTTCGAGGGCGTGCTCGACCTCGTCACCAACACGATCAGCCGCCCCGAGGGCGACAGCCGCGCCTTCCTCGGCAAGACCGAGGCCGATCCGACATTGTCCGAGCGCTGGGCGGAGGAGATCGAGCTGGCGCAAGCGGGCTATCCCGAATTCGATGCCGAGGCCTATCGCAACGGCGACCTGACTCCGGTCTATTTCGGCTCGGCGCTCAAGGATTTCGGCGTCGCCGAGCTGATCGGCGCGCTCGCCGAGCACGCGCCGCCGCCACGCGCGCAGCCCGCCGAGCCCGCCCCCGTCTCGCCCGACAATGACGAGGTGACCGGCTTCGTCTTCAAGGTGCAGGCGAACATGGACCCCAATCACCGCGACCGCATCGCCTTCATGCGATTGTGTTCGGGGACGTTCAAGCGCGGCATGAAGCTGACGCCGACGGGCCACGGCAAGCCGATCGCGGTCCATTCGCCGATCCTGTTCTTCGCGCAGAATCGCGAGCTTGCCGACGAGGCCTTCCCCGGCGACATCATCGGCATCCCCAACCACGGCACGTTGCGCGTCGGCGATACGCTGTCGGAGCGTGCCGACGTGCGCTTCACCGGCCTGCCCAATTTCGCGCCCGAGATCCTGCGCCGCGTCCAGCTCAAGGACCCGACCAAGACCAAGCAGCTCCGCAAGGCGCTCGACGACATGGCCGAGGAAGGGGTGACGCAGGTCTTCTATCCCGAGATCGGCTCGAACTGGATCATCGGCGTCGTCGGGCAGCTCCAGCTCGAGGTGCTGCTCAGCCGACTCGATGCGGAATATAAGGTCGCGGCGGGGCTGGAGCCGGCGCCGTTCGAGACGGCACGCTGGGTTTCGGCGGAGAACCCGGCCGATCTGAAGGACTTCATGGATCTCAACCGGTCGGCGATGGCCAAGGACCGCGACGGCAATCCGGTCTTCCTCGCCAAGAGCGCCTGGGAGGTCAATTACATCGCCGACCGCTATAGCAAGGTCCGATTCGCCGCGACGCGCGAGCGCTAGACGGGTTCGACATGCGGGGTTTGGGTTCTCCGGCTATTGCATATGACCGATCGGGGTGTTGCTACGGCCCATCCCCCGTCATGCCGGACCTGATCCGGCATCCCGCTTCTTCGAACGGACCAGAGAAGCGGGAGCCCGGCGCATGGCCGGAGTGACGGAAGGAATTTGGAAACTCGTTCGAACCAGTCAGACGCTCATCTGGACGCGCCTGCCGTCTTCCAAATCTCCACTATCACTTTGGAACAAGCCGACACACCTGTGAAAGCCCTCAGTGCTCCTGCGAACGCAGGAGCCTAGGAGTCTCGAACGTCGCAAGGCGTTGTTTTGCTTGGCCCTGGGCTCCTGCTTTCGCAGGAGCACTGCGCTGATCCACTGGTGATGCGGACCTTCGTAGAGGTGTCGAAGACGTTCGGGTGACGAACATGAGGTGAAAAACTGATAGGGTCTCATCACCGCAGTCACCCGCGATTGCGCTGCACTGACGGAGAGGGTTTCACCAGACATAGGGCAGGGACAGCTACGGCCACCTCGCACTCCGCTTCATCCGACCGGTCAGGCGGTATCGTCGTCCTGCGTCAGCGCACGGCCAAGATCGTCGCGGATCGCACGCAACGCGGCAAATATGTCGGGTGCCCCATCTTCGGGGCCAGTGTCCGGCGGGGCGGATTGGGCCAGCACCTGCTGGACGCCGCGGACGGTATAGCCCTGCGCGTTGAGCAACGCATCGATACGCCACACCAAGGCGACGTCTGCGGGTCGGTAATAGCGGCGGTTTCCGGCACGCGTGACGGGGCGCAGCTGCGGGAAACGCGTTTCCCAATAGCGCAGGACATGCTGCGGGAGGCCTGTCGCCTCCGACACTTCCCCGATCGTCCTGAACGCTCCGCTCGCCTTGGGCGTGCCGGAGACCTTGCGGCTCAGCTGGAGGTGACGATGCGTTCGCGCATCATCTGGCTGGCGCGGAAGGTCAACACCCGCCGCGGCGCGATCGGCACTTCGACGCCGGTCTTGGGATTGCGGCCGATCCGCTCGCCCTTGTCACGCAGGACGAAGGTGCCGAAGCCCGAAATCTTGACGTTCTCACCCCGCGCGAGCGCCTCGCACATTTCGGTCAGAATCTGTTCCACGATCTTCGCCGACTCGGTCCGCGACAATCCGATCTGACGGTGTAGGGCTTCCGAAAGGTCCGCCCTCGTCAGTGTTCCAACAGTAGTCATCAACACGCTCGCCCCACTCCATCTACTAGGATGCCCGCGTATAATGTTACACGATAGCAGACGTGTCCGAAAGTGACTTTGTTGTCAGGTTCCCGGCAAGGCCGGAAAAACGAACGAATTGCTGTCAGAAGCGGACGACCGCGGCGCCCCATGTGAAGCCGCCGCCCATCGCCTCGAGCACGACGATCTCGCCCTGGCGGACCCGGCCGTCGCGCACCGCGACGTCGAGCGCGAGCGGCACCGAGGCCGCCGAGGTGTTGGCGTGGCGATCGACGGTGACGACGATCTTGTCGGGCGACAGGCCGAGCTTGCGACTGGTCGCGTCGAGGATGCGGGCATTGGCCTGATGCGGCACCACCCAGTCGACATCCGCCGAGGTCAGCCCGGCGATGACCAGCGTCTCCTCCAGCACCGCGGCGAGATTGACGACGGCGTGGCGGAACACCTCGCGCCCCTTCATCCGCAGCTTGCCGACGGTGCCAGTGGTCGACGGGCCGCCGTCGACATAGAGCAGATCGTTGTGGCGGCCGTCGGCGTGGAGCTTGGTGGCGAGGATGCCGCGGCCGGTCTCGGCGTCGCTCTCCTGGCCTTCGAGCACGATCGCGCCGGCGCCGTCACCGAACAGCACCGCGGTGGTGCGATCCTCCCAGTCGAGGATACGGCTGAACGTCTCGGCGCCGATCACCAGCGCGCGGCGATGCACGCCGGTGCGCAGCATCGAATCGGCGACCTGCACCGCATAGAGGAAGCCCGAGCAGACCGCGGCGACGTCGAAGGCGACGCAATCGTCGATGCCGAGCATCGCCTGCACCTTGGTGGCGGTCGCCGGAAAGGTCTGGTCGGGGGTGGCGGTGGCGAGGACGATCAGGTCGATGTCGGCGGCGGCGACCCCGGCCGAATCGAGCGCGGCGCGGCAGGCGTCGGCGGCGAGCGTCGCGGTCGTCTCGTGCGGACCGGCAATGTGGCGGAAGCGGATGCCGGTGCGCTCGACGATCCAGGCGTCGCTGGTGTCGAGCTGCTGTTCCAGATCGGCGTTGGACACGCGCCGCTCGGGCAGCGCCGAGCCGGTGCCGAGGACGACCGAACGGATCATGCGGCTTTCTTCTCGAAATTGCCGAGATCGTCGGCGATGCGGCGGGTCAGGTCGGCGCGCACCATCTTGGCGGCATTGCCGATCGCGGTGGCGACGCCGCGTTCGTTGGCGCTGCCGTGGCTCTTCACGACGATGCCGTTGAGGCCGAGGAAGACCGCGCCATTGTGGTTGTTGGGATCGAGGTGATCGCGCAGCAGCTCGGTCGCCGGACGCGAGATCAGGAAGCCGACCTTCGAACGGACCGACGAGCTGAACGCGCGCTTGAGCAGATCGGCGACGAAGCGCGCGGTACCCTCGGCGGTCTTGAGCGCGATATTGCCGGCGAAGCCGTCGCAGACGATCACGTCATGATTGCCGCGGGCGAGCTGGTTGCCTTCGACGAAGCCGGTGAAGGTCAGCGGCAGATGCGTCTGCCCCTTGAGCACCGCGGCGGCATCGCGGATCTCGTCGGTGCCCTTCTGGTCCTCGCTACCGATGTTGAGCAGCGCGACGCGGGGGCTGTCGAGGTCCATGATCGTCCGCGCATAAGCGGCGCCCATGACGGCGAACTGGACGAGGTTGCGCGCGTCGACCTCGGTATTGGCACCGAGATCGAGCATCACGACGTCATTGTCGCCGAGCGTCGGCAAGGGCGCGGCGAGCGCCGGCCGGTCGATGCCGGGCAGGGTGCGCAGCGCGAGCTTGGCCATCGCCATCAGCGCGCCGGTATTGCCCGACGAGACGGCGGCACCGGCACGGCCCTGTTTCACCAGATCGATGGCGATGCCCATCGAGGTCGTCTTGGCGCGGCGGATCGCCTGGCTCGGCTTGTCGCTCGAACCGACGGTCTCGGGGGCGTGGACGATCTCGCTATGCTGGCTGAGGTTGGGATGGCTCTTCAGCTCTTCCGCAACCTTGGCCTCGTCGCCCACCAGGAAGAAGCGCATGCCTTCATACCGCCGGCGGGCGGCAGCCACGCCGGCGAGCATGACCGCCAGCCCTTCGTCGCCGCCCATCGCATCGACGGCGATCCAGGAAGTGTCGGGCATGTTCAGCGCTTATCCGGATGGGAGGGGAGGGGCTCAGCCCTCGACCGAGACGATCTCGCGGCCGTTATAGTGGCCGCAAGCGGTGCACAGATTGTGCGGACGCTTGAGCTCGCCACAGTTCGGGCACTCCTGGAACGATTCGATGCTGAGCGAATCGTGGCTGCGACGCATGCCGCGCTTGGAGGGAGAGGTCTTTCGCTTGGGGACGGCCATTTCGGCACCTTGTTCTAGAAATCGGCTTACGGAAAACCGATGAGCCCGACGGGCCGCCCGGGCAACCGACGAAACGCCGGCCGCTGGACGCCACCGACAACCGGACGCATCGCGAAGCGGGGGCCTATAGCGAATTTCCGCACCGGCGCAAGCTTCGGCGCACCGCACCCTCGGGATCCGGCTGTGTCCCCGCCGCCACAGGCTCCACCCATTCTGGTCCGAATCCGCTCCGACCGCTGTTGCTAAGTGCCCGAAAGGTATAACAACTCGCTCAGCCGTCAAAGAATGGCAGACGTATTTAGGGGAGACATGATGCGCACCGACCATGTTGGTATTCGCGCCCTGCTGCTCGCAGGTGCTGCGACCTTGCCTTTCGCCGCCGCGGCACAGACGGTGCCGGGCGACCAGCCCACCACGCAGGGCGCCACCCAGACGGACACGCAGGCCGGCACGCCCGCCGCTGCGACGGCCCCGGCCGAAGCGAACGACGATCTCCAGGATATTGTCGTCACCGGCCAGACCACCCGCGACCGCCCGCTGATTACCTCGTCCGCCGACATTACCTATGCGACGCGCGAGGCGATCGACCGGCGCGCGCCGCGCTCGACCGCGGACATGCTCGAACTGGTCCCCGGCATCTTCGTCGAGGCGACCGCGGGCGAATCGTCGAACAATTATTCCGTCCGTGGCCTGCAGGGCGGCGGCCAGCGCTTCGTTCAGCTT
Source organism: Sphingomonas sp. 2SG (assembly GCF_005503285.1). Lineage (NCBI taxonomy): Bacteria > Pseudomonadati > Pseudomonadota > Alphaproteobacteria > Sphingomonadales > Sphingomonadaceae > Sphingomonas > Sphingomonas sp. 2SG. Next base: position 7,165 of record NZ_SCMZ01000058.1, on the reverse strand, counting down.
GAGGAAGACGGCATGCCGATCCTCTATGGCGGCGGCGGTGCCGACTTCTTCTTCCAGCAGGATCTGACGATCGACCGGCTCGAGGCGGTCAAGGGCGGTTCGTCGGGCGTGTTGACCGTCAACGGCGCCGGCGCGACGATCAACTTCATTTCCAAGCGCCCGAATTTCAAGGAATTCGAGGGCGCGGTCCGTCTCACCGGCTTCAACTACGGGCTCAAGCGCGCGGATTTCTATTATTCGGCGCCGCTCGCCGACAATCTGGCGTTCAACTTTGGCGGCTATGTGCAGAGCAGCCCCGGCGTGCGCCGCAACCCGTTCGACTATGCCGGCTATCGCATCAAGGGCGCACTCGAATACCGGCTGCCCGGTGGCGGATCGATCCGCCTGTCCGGCCGCCGCGGCGACATCGAGACCGCTTATTACGCGTCGGCGCCCTATCGCTACGACAATGGCGACCCCGCCAGCATTCCCGGCTTCAACATCCAGAAGGACAATATCGGCGGCGACGCCTTCACTTCGATCAACGTGCCGGTATCGACCTTCGCGCATCCCAGCGGCTACCGGCCGTTCCGCTATCGCGACGGCATCCGTTCGCTCTACAATCAGGCGCGGCTCGATATCGACGTGCCGGTGTCGGAAACGATTAGCCTGTTCGCGCGCTCGCGCTACATCGATTACAAATACGATTTCAACGGCCTGTTCCCGGGGTCGGGGACGGGCAACGCCGGCCTCGCCAGCGCGGTCGACTATCTGACCCCCGATCCGGCACGCTCGCCGATCATCGACGTGCTGCGTGCCGGCTTCGCCGCTTTCCCCGCCACCACCCGTTTCGGCATCCGCAACCTGCGCACCGGCGTGGTGCTCGGCTCGGACCAGACCGCGGCGCTCAACGCGCTCAACGGCAACGGCTTCCTCCAGCGCACGACGCTCAACCACGATGCCGTCCACGGCAAGGATTTCGGCAGCAACATCGGCGCGCGCTGGGAAACGCAATTCGGCGCGATCAAGAACTCGCTGACCGTCGGCGGCATGTATTACAACGTCAAACGCAGCCAGGATCAGTCGGCGACCGCCAGCGTCGTCAACGACGTCAAGAACAACAGCGACATCTACGACATCGTCGCGCTGAACGGCGCCAATGCGGTGATCGGTACGCTGACCGACAGCGGCCTCGTCTCCTACGGCGATTGGGGCAACGGCATCCGCGAGCGCAAGGACGAGACCGTCTCGCTCTATGCGAATGACGAGATCGCGCTCGGCGATCATCTGCGCATCGACGGCGGCATCCGCTGGGAACGCGACACCGCGACCGCGTTCGACGGTGTATCGGCGGCGACCAACCAGGCGGTGCCGGCCAGCCAGGGCGGCGTGATCCGCACCGTCGGGCCGACCTTCAACGGCCAATATGCCCCGACCAACGTCAGCCGGACGGGCACCGACGGCAAGCTCAGCCAGTCGAAGATCGCCTGGACGGTCGGCGCCAACTATCTCTTCACGCCGAACTTCTCGATCTACGCCCGCTATGCCGACGGCTTCCAGACCAACAACATCGATCCGATCACGACGATCAAGCTCTACGAAGCGGGGCTGCGGTATCAATACGGCCGTCTGTTCACCGGATCGGTGACGGTGTTCCGCACCAATTTCGACGACCAGAATTACAATTTCGCCAATCCTGCCAATCCGGCGGTGCAGCAGAACATCAACGCCGATCTGCGCACCAAGGGGGTCGAGGTCGACGTGCTGGTGCGGCCGATCCGCTGGTTCTCGGTCGATTTCCAGGGCGTGTTCCAGGACCCGAAGCTGGTCAACCTCCAGCTCGATGGTGTCACCGACCCGGGCTATGCCGGCAATCGTCCCGAACGGACGCCCGCGTCGCTATGGACCGTCACCCCGGCGATCCAATTGCCCAACGGTCTCGGGGAGATCTTCGGCCGCTATAAATATATCGGCAAGATCTTCGCCGATGCCGGCAACGGCGTCGCGCTGCCGAGTTATGGCGTGACCAGCGCCGGGGTGACGCTCAACGTCACCGAGAAGCTGCAGGTGGCGGTGAATGCGGAGAACATCTTCAACGTCGTCGGCCTGACCGAGGGCAATCCGCGCCAGGGGCAGACGCAGGCGATCACCGACGGCTATTTCTACGCCCGCGGCATCGTCGGCCCGACCTATGGCGGATCGCTGACGTTCCGCTTCTGACCGGGCGGACGCCTATCGCCGGGATGATAAGGTGCGACCGGCTTCTCCAGAAGATCCGTCACCCCGGACGGGTTGAAGACCTTTGCGAGACCCGGTCCCTGACCCACCAAGCATGTACCCCGGCGGAGGCCGGGGCCCAGTTGGGCGAAGGTTTGTAGTGAATTACAAAGGCCTTCCCAACTGGGTCCCGGCCTTCGCTGGGGTACACAAGATGTCTGCCCACGGTCTCGAACGGGTCGGGTGTGACGAAGTGGGCGTCAAAGGAGATCGACCCCGTTTGCGCTCATAGACGATAGTCCATGCGGGATCACGAAAGCGGGCCTGGCCAACGATCGGTTCGAACGATGGCGTCAGCCCCATCGAGGAGTGGTGAGATGAAGACCCTGATATTGGCGCTGCTCGCCGGCGCGGCGATCGGCGGCGCGACATGGGCGGGGGCGCAGCAACGGTCCGCGCCCGAACTCGCCTATCAGGTCACCGAGGGGCAGAACCTCAACGCGTTCCTGCGCGATGGTCCGGTCGCGGCGCATCTGCTGCTCCGCAACGGCAGCGATCCGCGCATCCTCGTCGCTTTCCCGGCGGGCAACAGCGGCGTCGGATTGTGGTTCGAGCCGCTTGCCCGTCCCGCGACATGGCGGCTCGAACAACCGCCGCGCGCCGCCTCGGCCCCCGGTGTCGCCGGGCCGCAGCCGGCGATCGTCGCGGTCGCCAGCATCGACGCGCCGCGGCTGCGGATCAAACAGGCGGTGCTGTCGAGCGTCCGCTTCCTGCGCGACTATCAGTCGGTCGGCCGTTTTCCCGAGGCTTTGGCCGTCGATCCAGTCGTGACGGGCGACACGATCACTTGGCGCCGGGCACGGCTCGACGGCGCGCCGGGCTATCTGCTGCAGGTCCGCGTGCGCGCGGGCCGGATCGCCGACGGGGCGATCACCGCCGCACCCGCCCAGCCGATCCGGCTGGAGATCACCGCGTCCAGCGGCGAGACGCCCTTGCACGGGCTGACGCCGGCCGAGTTGCTCAACGCCAAGGCCGCCGCCGATCCGGTCGCGCGCAACGCGCTGCGCTTCCTCAGCTACCGCGAGAAGTTCCTCGCCGGTTCGTGGCGGTTTCAGACCTATTTCGGCCGCGACACCTTGATGTCGCTGCGCCTGCTGATGCCGGTCCTGCAACCGCGCGCGATCGAGGCGGGGCTGGGCTCGGTGCTGGCGCGGCTCGACTCGTCGGGCGACGTCGCGCATGAAGAGGGGATCGGCGAGTTCGCGGTGGTCGATCGTCGCCAGCACGGCGGCAGCGGCGATGCCGCCGTGCTCGATTATGCGATGATCGACGACGATTACATGCTCGCGCCGGTGGCGGCGAGCTATCTGCTCGACCGCGGCGACCGCGCCGCGGCGCAGCGCTTCCTCGCCGCACGACTGGTCGACGAGGGCATTCCCGGCAAGACCGAACCGGCTGGCGCCGCCTTGGTCCGCAACCTCCGCTTCGTCGTCGCGCATGCGCGACCGTTCGCCGCGACGCCCGCCGTCGATCAGTTGATCGGCCTCAAGCAAGGCCGGATGACCGGCCAGTGGCGCGACAGCGAAGAGGGGCTGGGAAGGGGGCGCTATCCCTATGACGTCAATGCGGTGTTCGTGCCCGCCGCACTCGATGCGGCGGCGCGGCTGCTCGCCGCCGGGCTGCTCGACCCGTATCTGGCGGGCGACGATCGCGCGATGCTCGCATCGGCGAGCGCCACGGCGCAGGTCTGGCGCCAGCGCGTGCCGGACCTGTTCCGCGTGACGATCCCCGCTGCCGACGCGGCGGCGCGGGTGCGCGGCTATGCGCAGGGCCTCGGCATCCCTGCCGCGCCGGCGCTCGCCGCGCTCGGCGGCAAGCCGCTCGTCTTCCACGCCATCGCGCTCGCCGCCGACGGCAAACCGGTGCCGATCGTCCATTCCGACGAGGGCTTCGCGTTGCTGTTCGCCACCCCGTCGGCCGCCGATCTCGATACCTATGTCGACGCTGCGATGCGGCCGTTCCCGGCCGGGCTGATGACCGATATCGGCCTGCTCGTCGCCAATGCCGCGCAGGCCGACGCCGCGACGCAGGCGCGGTTCACCCCCGCCGCTTATCATGGCGCGGTGGTCTGGTCGTGGCAGCAGGCGCTGTTCGCCGCCGGCCTCGAACGGCAATTGGCGCGGACCGACCTGCCGCTGGCGACGCGTAGCCGGCTGACGGAGGCGCAGGCGCGGCTGTGGCGCGCGATCCAGGCGGCGCGCGCGACGCAGAGCTCGGAACTCTGGTCCTGGGCCTTCGCCGACGGCCGCTATGCCGTCGTCCCGTTCGGCGCGGGCAAGCAGGACGTCGACGAATCGAATGCGGCGCAATTGTGGAGCACCGTCTATCTCGCCGTCCAGCCGCCGCGGGTCAGCCCGGCGCCAGGAAGGCAGTGATCGTGAGCCGGCCGCGCGTGGGATCGTCGCTCAGCACCGCATCGGGGGCGATCGCACCGCTGTGGAGCAATGCGCTGCGATAGAGGACGGCGCGATTGTAGCGCGCCTCGACCAGCGCGATCCGCTCGAACAAAGGCGTCGATCCGTGGATATAGGCGGGGGCGGGCACGCCGCCGTGACGCAGTTCGGCGTCGAGCTGCGCGAAATAGATCGGCGCACGGGCACGATCGAGCCGCTCGAACCCGGTGGTGCGATGCCGGTAGAATGCGGTGCCATCGCCGCCGTTGGGGGCGAGATAATGGACCAGGGCGATCCGGCCGGGATCGACGGCATCGACGTGCGGCAGGCGCTGCGGCAGCGTCAGTCGCGCGGGCGGCGTGGTGACCAGGGCATAGCTCGAATCGAGCAGCGCCAGCGCGCCGTCATGATCGAACACCCCGGCGAGCGCGCGGGTCAGCGCCGGTCGCACCGCGGCGAAATAGGTGGCGGGCAGGCTGGCGCGCAGGCCGGGATAATGGTGGCGGCCGGGCTCGAAGGGCGCGGTTGCGGCATGGCTGCGCAACGCATCGGGATCGGGGTGGAAGCCGTCGATGATCGCGATCGGCTCCGCCTCGTTGCCGATGCGGCGCGCGACGATGTCCGGCGGCGTCACGACGGCGTGCCGATCATCTGCGCCAGCACCGCGTCGTGCGGGGGCAGCGTCGGCACCGCCCGCGCGATGACGTCGGCGATCTGCTGGACCTGCGCGCGATTGGCAGCCGGATCGATCGCATCGGCGAGCGGATTATAACCCTGCGCCTTGATTCCCTGGCCATCGAGCACCGCAAGCCAGCTCGCCTCGCGGAACAATTCGTCTGGATCGAGGATAAGCCGTCCCGATCGTCGATATTGCGCGATCCGCTCGCGCAGGCCGTCGGGAAGGGACATCGCTCGGCAATGGCGCCAGAGCGGCTCTTCGCGGCCGGTCGCATGGTAATGGAGGATCAGGAAATCCTTGATCCCGTCCATATCGCGCGCGAACGTCGTGTTGAAGCGTGACGCCAGCGCCGGATCGCAATCGCGATCGGGGAACAGCGTCAGCAATTTGGCGATGCCGCTCTGGATCAGATGGATGCTGGTCGATTCGAGCGGTTCGAGGAAGCCCGACGACAGGCCGATCGCCACGACGTTGTCGCGCCACGGCCGGCGCCGCATGCCTGCCTTGAAGCGCAGCAGCCGCGGCTCGGCCAAGGGCTCGCCGTCCAGATTGGCCAGCAACGTCGCGATGGCGGCATCGTCGCTGCACTGGTCGTTGGCATAGACATAGCCGTTCCCGGTGCGATGCTGCAGCGGGATGCGCCACTGCCAACCGGCGGCGCGGGCGGTGGATCGCGTGTAAGGCGTAGTGGCGGCGACCCGTGCGCAGGGCACGGCCACGGCGCGGTCGCAGGGCAGCCAGTGCGACCAGTCCTCGAAGGGTTCGCCGATGACGCCGTCGATCAGCAACGCGCGAAAGCCGGAGCAATCGATGAAGAGATCGCCTTCCAGCCGCTCGCCCCGCGACGTGGTCAAAGCGCTGACGAAGCCGGTGTCCGGGTGACGCTCCACCGTATGCAGCCGGCCTTCGACGCGCACCACGCCGCGAGTCTCGCTCACCCGACGCAGATGGGCCGCATAGAGGCCGGCGTCGAAATGATAGGCGTAACCGAGGGTCGACAGGATCGACCGTGCGTCGCCGCTCGGCCGCGCGAACCGGTTTTCGTCGGCGAGCCCTTCCGCCAGCGACAGGGCGCCGAGCGTCATCGCGAGGCCGTCGGCCGCCGCCTTCAGCCAGCGATGATGGAAGGCGACGCCGGGCAACGCCGCGCCATAATGACCGAAAGGATGGAAATAGCGGTGGCCCGGTGCGCGCCAATCGACGAACGCGATGCCGAGCTTGAACGTCGCCTTGGTCGCCCGCAGGAAGTCGGCCTCGTCGAGCCCGACCAGCGAGTTGAACCAGTGAATCGTCGGGATCGTCGCTTCACCCACCCCGACGGTGCCGATCTCCTCCGATTCGAGCAGGGTAACGGTCACCGCGGCGCCAAAGCTATGTGACAGGGCTGCCGCCGTCATCCACCCGGCAGTCCCGCCGCCCAAGATGACCACCCGCCGGATCCGTCTCGATTCCATGGCTTATCCTATCCGGCGGACGGGTAAGGCGCCACTGCCCAGACCATCGGCGAAATACGCTCCGGGCAGGCCTGCCAGAGGCGTTGTAAGCCGCGTGACGGCATGGTTCCCCCGCAAATGTCGTAAAAGTGCAATTTGGTGTTGACGGGCAGGGGCGGCCCGCCTAGATGGGTGTCACCGCAGCGGTGGCCGACGAGGTCGCCGAGGCAGTCACAACAGACCTGGCGCGCTGACCGCCCCGAGAAAAAGGGGTAAGGGAGCTGTGCCGGTGTTTTTGTCGGCTCTTTGACATTGTTGAACAGATGAAGGGACATGTGGGCGGCGGCTCCGGTCTACGGCGTTTCAAGGCGTCGTGTGGTCGGTTAAAGCTTAGCTCGCTCTAT
>NZ_SCMZ01000057.1:0-22808 GCF_005503285.1 Sphingomonas sp. 2SG | reverse complement strand
CGGTGCGCACCGTCCGCCCCGCCTACCCCGCCGGCAACCGCCCCGGCTGGTTCGATTTCGGCGACCGTTCGCGCGTCTGACGCGACCGCCGCGCCCGGATCGCCGCCGCTCGACTTCCGCGGCGTGACCGGGCAAGATCGCATCATGGAGACCATCTCGCGCACCGGCGGCCAAATTCTGGTCGATCAATTGCTTGCACAGGGTTGTGAGCGGATTTTCACGGTGCCGGGGGAAAGCTTCCTCGCCGTGCTCGACGCGCTCCACGACGCGCCGGACATCGCGACGGTGGTCTGCCGACAGGAAGGCGGCGCGGCCTATATGGCCTGCGCCGACGGCACGCTCACCCACCGCCCCGGCATCGCCTTCGTGACGCGCGGGCCCGGTGCGACCAATGCCGCGATCGGCGTCCATGTCGCGCGGCAGGATTCGCAGCCGCTGATCCTCTTCATCGGCGACGTCAACCGCACCACCCGCGACCGCGAGGCCTTCCAGGAAATCGATTTTCCCGCGATGTTCGCCCCGATCGCCAAATGGGCGGCGCGCATCGACGATGCCGCGCGCATTCCCGAATATGTCGCCCGCGCCTATGCGGTGGCGATGAACGGCCGGCCCGGCCCGGTGGTGCTGGCGTTGCCCGAGGACATGCTGCGCGACACCGCCGCGGTCGCCGACCGGCCCCGTGTCGAACGCCTGCCGCAGGGCTGCGACGAAGCCCCGCTCGAACAGCTCACCGATCTGCTCGCCACCGCCGAGCGGCCGCTCGCGATCGTTGGCGGCGCCGGCTGGGACGGCGTCGCCGCGCAGGATTTCGCCGCCTGGGCCGATCGCACCGGCGTCCCCGTCGCCACCGCCTTCCGCCGGCAGGATGCAATCCCCAACGCCTGCCCCAGCTACGCCGGCAACCTCGGCTACGGCCCCAATCCGGCGCTCGTCGCGCGGGTGAAGGATGCCGACCTGCTGATCGTCGCGGGCGCGCGGCTCGGCGAGGCGACGACCGACGGCTATACGCTGATCACCCCCGATCACCCCGGCCAGCGCCTCGTCCACGTCCATCCCGATGCGAACGAACTCGGCATGACCTATCGCACCGATCTGGCGATCTGCGCCGGCATGGCCGAATTCGCCGAGGCACTGGTCGCGCTCGACGGCCCGCCCCATCCCGGCGGTGGCGAGGCGCATGCCGAATGGCTGCAATGGTCCACGCCCGCGCCGCGCGACGGCGTTACGATGGACCTCGGCCCCTGCGTCGCCGCGATGCGCGAACAGCTTCCCGCCGACACGATCATCTGCAACGGCGCCGGCAATTACAGCGGCTGGTGGCACCGCTATTGGCACTATCCCGCCCCCGGCACGCAGCTCGCGCCGACCGCCGGGGCGATGGGCTACGGCCTGCCCGCCGCGGTCGCCGCCGCGCTCCGCTATCCCGAGCGGCAGGTGGTCGCGCTCGCCGGCGACGGCTGCTTCCTGATGAACGGTCAGGAACTCGCCACCGCCGTCCAGCACGATGCGCAGCTGCTGGTGCTGGTCGTCGACAACCAGGCCTATGGCACGATCCGCATGCACCAGGAGCGCGAATATCCCGGCCGCGTCGCCGCCACCACGCTCGCCAATCCCGATTTCACCGCGCTCGCCCGCGCCTACGGCTGCTGGGCCGAGACCGTCGAGCGCACCGACGATTTCGCCCCCGCACTCGCCCGAGCGATCGAACAGCGCGGCGTCCGCCTGCTCCACCTGCGCACCGACGTCGATGTGATCACCCCCGCCACCACGCTCGGTAAGCGATCGGCCTAGCCCCGCCCGCGCGCCGCGCGGGTCGGCACCACCAGCCGGTCGAGGAAATTGCGCAACTCGGTCATCCGCGTGCGCGGCTCGGTCACCTGCTCGTCGAGACCCAGCCGCCACGCCAGATCGCGCCGATCGGGCGCGTCGTGCAACGCCTCGACCAGCGCCGCATGCGTCGCCACGTCGAGCGCGTCGCGCGCCAGCCCCAGCGCGACCAGATCGTCCGCCTGCCGCCGTAGCGCCGCCGCGACCTCGCGCAGCGAGATTTCGGGATGATATTGCACGCCCCAGAAGATGCCGCCGTCGTGGCGGATCTCGGCCGCCTGCACCTCGGTGACGCCGTTCGAGGCGAGCAGCCTGCCGCCCGCGGGCAGGGTCGCCACCTCGTCGCTATGCACCGCCGGCACGTCATAGGCCGGCGGCCGACCGGCGAGCAGCGGATGATCCTGCCCCGCCGGCTGCCGCACGATGCGCCGTGCGAACCCCGCCTCGCGTCGCGCGCCCATCGCCCGCACGGTGCCGCCCGCCGCGACGACCGCGACCTGCAAGCCCGCACACGACCCGAACGCCGGTGTCCCCGACCGATAGACCGCGCGCATGAAGTCGATCTCGCGCCGCGCCTCGGGCGTATCCTCGTACAGATGAAGCGGCGACCCGGTCAGGATCACCCCGTCATAGCCTTCGAGCCCGCCCGCCGGCGCCGCCGCATCGTGATCCGCCGGCTTGACCCGCTCGCAGACCGCATCGGGGACCAGCACGCCGAGCCGCTTGAGGAACGTCTCGCCCGAACTGCGCCCGACGCTCTCACGCCGCGTTTCGCGCGCCGCCGGCGGCTCGCTTTCGGCCACCAGCAACCGCAAGGGCATCGTCATCCGTCGGCCGGTTTCGTCGTCACGGTCCTGCCGCGCTCGATCAGCGCGTCGATCGCTTCGGTTTCCAGCCGCCCCGCCGTGATCAGCGCGGCCTCCGGAGTCAGCGACACGGCGACCCCATCGGGGCCATCGACGATGATCTCACCATGTTCATGGCTGACCGAGGACGGAGTGTTGTACGGCGTGGTCATTAGACACTAACAAGCCATATTAACCGATGTGTCCGTCACCCGGACAAAATTGTCCCCGGTCAGGCCATGCCGTCAGCGCAGCTTGTCGCTGCCGTTGATCAACGCGGCCTTCTCGCCGTCCGACATCGCGGCGGCGTTGACGTCGGCATCGTCGATCGCATCCGCCTGCTGGCTCGCGCTCTTGCGCTCGGCCTTGGCCTGATCCTCGAGATTGTCCGCCTGCGCTTCGAGCGAGTCGGCGCGGTTGTCGGCCGCGGCCTTGACGTCGCTGCCCAGCTTGTCGTCGCCCTTGCCACCGCATGCGGCGAGCGACAGCGCCATCGCGCCTGCGCTCAGCGCGATCATCATCTTCTTCATCTGCGTCGTCCCTGTTGAATATGGAAAGGGCCGCCCCGCTTCCCCGGGACGGCCCTTTGCCGGTCATCTCACCCGAAGGTCAGATGTTGTCGCCGAGCGCGCCCTTGACGCCGCCCTTGAACTTCTCGCCCTTGCCTTCGGCCTGCTGGGCCTTGCCCTCTGCGGTCAGGCTGGCATCGTCATTGTGCTTGCCGATGGCTTCCTTGGCGTTGCCGATGGCTTCGTTGACGGTGCCTTTGATCTTGTCGGTGAGCTCGCCCATGAGGACCTCCTGCTATGACCGCGCCCCGCCAACCGGGCCGCTTGATCTACAGCAAGGACAACGGGTTGGGAACGGACCGGTTCCGTGACAAATGCGTCAGGCGGTCAGATCAGCCCGGCGAGCGGGCTTGACGGATCGGCATAGCGGCGCTGCCCCATCCGCCCGGCGCGATAGGCGAGCCGCCCCGCCTCCACCGCCGACCGCATCGCCGCCGCCATCATCACCGGGTCCTTCGCCTCGGCGATCGCGGTGTTCATCAGCACGCCGTCGCAGCCCAGCTCCATCGCCACCGCCGCGTCCGACGCGGTGCCGACCCCGGCGTCGACCAGCACCGGCACGCCCGCGCCCTCGACGATCAGCCGGATCGTGATGCGGTTCTGGATGCCCAGCCCCGACCCGATCGGCGCGCCCAGCGGCATGATCGCCACCGCGCCGGCATTCTCCAGCCGCTTCGCCGCGATCGGATCGTCGACGCAATAGACCATCGGCTTGAAGCCTTCGTTGGCGAGGATCTCGGTTGCGCGCAGCGTCTCGTGCATGTCGGGATACAGCGTCTTCGCCTCGCCCAGCACCTCGAGCTTGACGAGGTCCCAGCCGCCCGCCTCTCGCGCCAGCCGCAGCGTACGGATCGCGCTCTCCGCGTCGAAACAGCCCGCGGTGTTGGGCAGATAGGTGACCTTCTTGGGATCGATGAAATCGGTCAGCATCGGCGCGTTGGGATCGCTGACGTTGACCCGGCGCACCGCGACGGTGACGATCTCCGCCCCCGATGCTTCGAGCGCGGCGGCGTTCTGCGCGAAATCCTTGTATTTGCCGGTGCCGACGATCAGCCGCGACCGGAACGTCCGCCCCGCCACCGTCCAGCTGTCGTCCGCGATCGGCTTCTGATGATCGCCGCCGCCGACGAAATGGACGATCTCGATATCGTCGCCGTCCTCGACCCGCACGTCCTTCAGCGTCGAGCGCGGCACGACCTCGAGATTGCGCTCGACCGCGACCTTCTCCGGCACCAGCCCCAGCTCGGTAGCCAGTTCGGCGAGGCTCAGCCCCGCATTGACGCGCTTATGCGCGCCGTTGACCGTGATCGAAACCGTTCCGTCGCTATGGGGCATCAGGCTTAACTCCTTGGCGCCCCATCTAGGCGCGTGATCGTCGGTGTCCACCTTCGCAAGGCTGATTCACGCGAAGGCGCGAAGGCACGAAGATGGCTCGCCCGCGGCAGCGGGCTTCCCCTCTTCCGGGCGACCGTAGATAGCCGCGGCGCAGGAAAGGGCTAAGATCGTCCCGCGCGCCCTCTCTGCGCCTCCGCGCCTCTGCGCGAACCAACCCTTTTCCTCCTTCGCGCCTTCGCGCCTTCGCGCCTTCGCGCCTTCGCGTGAAAACAGACCTTCTTTGCACCGCCCGCCGAACAGCGATAAGCCCGCGCCATGACCGACACCATCTTCGTCCTCAACGGCCCCAACCTCAACCTGCTCGGCACGCGCGAGCCCGAGATCTACGGCGCCGACACGCTCGACGACATCGCCGGCCAGCTCGAGGATCGCGCCCGCGAACTGGGGCTGGAGATCGACATGCGACAGTCGAACCACGAAGGCCATCTGGTCGACTGGCTGCACGAGGCGCAGGCCCGCCACGCCAAGGCGGTGATCCTCAACGCCGGTGCCTTCACGCACACCTCGATCGCAGTCCACGACGCGATCAAGGGCATCAGTACCCCGGTCATCGAGGTGCATCTCTCCAACCCGCACAGCCGCGAAGACTTCCGCCACGTCAGCTTCGTCGGCCGCGCTGCGAAGGGAACCATCGCCGGTTTCGGTGCGCTCTCCTACACCCTTGCGCTTGAAGCCGCGGCGCGCTTCTGACAGGAGGCTCCCCCATGACCGACCAGACCAACTCCGGGGCCCAGACCCAATCGATGCAGGTTGACGTGAACCTCGTGCGCCAGCTCGCCGAACTGCTCGACGCCACCCACCTCACCGAGATCGAGGTGGAGGAAGGCGACCGCAAGATCCGCGTCGCGCGCAAGGCCGCCGCCGTTGCCGCACCCGTCCAATATGCGCCGCAGCCGATGGCCGCCGCGCCCGCGCCCGCCGCGGCCCCCGTCGCTGCCGAGGCCGGCGCGATGGCACCGACCGTCAGCACCGCCAATGCGGTCAAGTCGCCGATGGTCGGCACCGCCTATCTCTCCGCCGAGCCGGGCGCCAAGCCGTTCGTCGCGGTTGGCAGCACCGTCGCCGCGGGCGACACGCTGCTGATCGTCGAGGCGATGAAGGTGATGAACCCGATCACCGCGCCGACCGCCGGCACCGTCCGCCAGATCCTGATCGAGAACGGCCAGCCGGTCGAGTTCGACCAGCCGCTCGTGGTGGTCGAGTAAGGCATGCGCCCGATCAAGAAGCTGCTGATCGCCAACCGCGGCGAGATCGCGCTGCGCATCCATCGTGCCTGCCACGAAATGGGCATCACCACCGTCGCGGTCCATTCCACCGCCGACGCCGATGCGATGCACGTGCGGCTTGCCGACGAGGCGATCTGCATCGGGCCGCCGGCGGCGACCGACAGCTATCTCAACATCCCCAACATCATCTCGGCGGCCGAGATCAGCGGCGCCGACGCAATCCATCCCGGCTACGGCTTCCTCAGCGAGAATGCGCGGTTCGCCGAGATCGTCGAGATGCACGACCTGTTGTTCGTCGGCCCCAAGCCCGAACATATCCGCACGATGGGCGACAAGGTCGAGGCGAAGCGCACCGCGGGCGCGCTCGGCCTGCCGCTCGTTCCCGGCTCGGACGGCGCGATCAGCGATGTCGCCGAGGCGAAGGCTTTGGCCGCGGAGATCGGCTATCCCGTCATCATTAAGGCGGCGAGCGGCGGCGGCGGCCGCGGCATGAAGGTGTGCACCGGCCCCGAGCATCTCGAAACGCTGATGCAGCAGGCCGGCACCGAGGCGAAGGCGGCGTTCGGCGACGCCACCGTCTATATGGAAAAATATCTCGGCAACCCCCGGCATATCGAATTCCAGGTCTTCGGCGACGGCAACGGCAACGCCATCCATCTCGGCGAGCGCGACTGCTCGCTGCAGCGCCGCCACCAGAAGGTGCTTGAGGAGGCCCCCTCCCCGGTCATCACCGCCGAGGAGCGCGAGCGGATGGGCGGCATCGTCGCCAAGGCGATGGCCGACATGGGCTATCGCGGCGCCGGCACGATCGAATTCCTGTGGGAAGACGGTGACTTCTACTTCATCGAGATGAACACCCGGCTGCAGGTCGAGCATCCCGTGACCGAGATGATCACCGGCCTCGACCTCGTCCGCGAACAGATCCGCATCGCCGAGGGCCATCCGCTGACGCTGCGTCAGGAGGACGTCCAGTTCCGCGGCCATGCGATCGAATGCCGGATCAACGCCGAGGACCCGCGCACCTTCGCCCCCTCGCCGGGTCTGGTGAAGCAATATCACGCGCCCGGCGGCATGCACGTCCGCGTCGATAGCGGCCTCTACGCCGGCTACCGCGTCCCGCCTTATTACGATTCGATGATCGCCAAGCTGATCGTCTACGGCACCACGCGTCAGGGTGCGCTGCGCCGCCTGCGCCGCGCGCTCGAGGAATTCGTGATCGAAGGCCCGACGACGACGATCCCGCTGCATCAGGCCTTGCTCGACGATCCGGAATTCCAGGACGGCCAATATACGATCAAGTGGCTGGAAGAATGGCTGGCCAGACAGGCCGACTAAATCCTCCCCGGCACGGGGAGGTGGCAGCGCGCCAGCGCTGACGGAGGGGGGCTTCCACGCGGCGATCCCCCTCCACCACCAGCCTGCGGCCGGCGGCCCCCCTCCCCGTGCCGGGGAGGAATTAGGAGCGAACGATGCACGCCACCATCTACCACAATCCGCGCTGCGGCACGTCGCGCAACACGCTGGCGCTGCTCACCGACGCGGGCGCAGACGTCACCGTCATCGAATATCTCAAGCACCCGCCGACCGTGGCTGAGCTTTCACGTCTCTACGCCCGCGCCGGCATCAGCCCGCGCGACGGCCTGCGCCTCACCGAGCCTGATGCCAAGGCGCTCGCGGATAGCGATGCGGACGACGCGACGATCCTCGAAACCATGACGATCAACCCGATCATCATCCAGCGCCCGCTGGTCGAGACCGACAAAGGCGTCGTCCTCGCCAGACCGCCCGAAACCGTCCGCACGATCCTGTAACCCCATTCCTCCCGCCGCATACCGCCCGCTGCCCGCACAACGGGCAAACCGGCCGCATCTGCCCGTTTTCCAAGCAGCAATTCGCGCCGAATCCCGGTTGCCCCGAGGGGCTTGGGCTGGCACGTTTGGTGCACTGTCCGCGCTCGGAGCGCGGGCTCCGGTAGGGGGCATATTGCCGTGAAGAAGGTCGAAGCCATCATCAAGCCGTTCAAGCTGGATGAGGTGAAGGAAGCACTGCACGAGATCGGCGTCAGCGGCATCACCGTGACCGAGGCCAAGGGCTTCGGCCGCCAGAAGGGCCATACCGAACTCTATCGCGGCGCCGAATATGTCGTCGACTTCCTGCCCAAGGTGAAGCTCGAGGTCGTCGTCGACGACGCGCTCGCCGAGCGGGTGGTCGAGGCGATCGCCAATGCCGCGCAGACCGGCCGCATCGGCGACGGCAAGATCTTCGTCATCCCGGTGGAGGCCGCGCTGCGCATCCGCACCGGCGAACGCGACGAGGCCGCGATCTAAACCGTCACCGAACCGTCACCCCGATGTCCGTCGGGGTCGCCTAATTACGACACGATCCCGGCCGTCGCCGGGGCACCGATAAGGAAAGAGCTGATCATGGCTGCCACCGCCAACGACATTCTGAACAAGATCAAGGAAGAAGAGATCGAGTGGGTCGATCTGCGCTTCACCGACCCCAAGGGCAAATGGCAGCATCTCACCATGGTCGCCGGCCTGATCGGCGAGGACGAACTGACCGACGGCCTGATGTTCGACGGCAGCTCGATCGAGGGCTGGAAGGCGATCAACGAGTCCGACATGGTGCTCAAGCCGGATCTCGACGCGGTCTACACCGATCCCTTCTCGGCGACGCCGATGCTGATCGTGTTCTGCGACGTCGTCGAGCCGTCGACCGGCGAGCTCTACGCCCGCGATCCGCGCTCGACCGCCAAGCGCGCCGAGGCCTATCTGAAGACCACCGGCATCGGCGACACCGTCTACGTCGGCCCGGAAGCCGAATTCTTCATGTTCGACAACGTGCAGTTCGACACGAACTATGCCGCGTCCTATTTCAAGATCGACGATATCGAGCTGCCGACCAACACGGGTCGTGAATATGAGGGCGGCAACCTGGGCCACCGTCCGCGCGCCAAGGGCGGCTATTTCCCGGTCGCGCCGGTCGACAGCGCCGTCGACATCCGCGGCGAGATGGTCTCGACGATGATCGAGATGGGCCTGCCCTGCGACAAGCATCACCACGAGGTCGCCGCCGCGCAGCACGAGCTCGGCATGACCTTCGGCACGCTGACCACCACCGCCGACCGCATGCAGATCTACAAATACGTCGTCCACCAGGTCGCGCACGCCTATGGCAAGTCGGCGACGTTCATGCCGAAGCCGATCAAGGAAGATAACGGCTCGGGCATGCACACCCACTTCTCGATCTGGAACGGCAAGACGCCGCTGTTCGCGGGCGAAGGCTATGCCGGCCTGTCCGAGATGTGCCTGTTTTTCATCGGCGGCATCATCCGTCACGCCAAGGCGGTCAACGCCTTCACCAACCCGACCACCAACAGCTACAAGCGGCTGGTGCCGGGTTACGAAGCGCCGGTGCTGCTCGCCTATTCGGCGCGCAACCGTTCGGCCTCGTGCCGCATCCCCTATGGCACCGGCCCCAAGGCGAAGCGCGTCGAGATCCGTTTCCCCGATGCGATGGCCAACCCCTATCTCGCTTATGCGGCGCTGATGATGGCGGGCATGGACGGCATCCAGAACAAGATCCATCCGGGCGAGGCGATGGACAAGAATCTGTACGACCTGCCGCCGGCAGAACTCGCCCAGGTGCCGACCGTCTGCGGTTCGCTGCGCGAGGCGCTCGACAGCCTAGAAGCCGATCACGACTTCCTGCTCAAGGGCGACGTCTTCTCGAAGGACCAGATCGAGGCCTATGTCGAGATCAAGCGCGGTGAGGTCGCCCGTTGGGAAATGACCCCGTCGCCGGTCGAATACGATATGTACTACAGCGCCTGAGGTGCGGCGACGACCGCACCGGTGCGCGCAAGCGCACGGGCGCTGTCGGCCAGCCTCATGCAATGAGGACTGACGGCCCGGCTTCGCCGGGTCGTGAACTGAAGGGCGCCCGCAACGATCGGGCGCCCTTTTGCTTTGGAGAGGACTGATGACCCAGCCGCATCTCAACCGCCGTGCCTTGCTCGGCGCCGGCACTGCCGCCGCCCTAGCCGCGACCACCGCCGGCACGGCATCGGCGGCGACCGCGCCCCTCGCCCCGCGCCCGCCGATGGGCTGGAACAGCTGGAACAGCTTCGCGACGACGATCAACGAGGCGCAGGCGCGCGAGACCGCGGCAATCATGCAGGCCAAGCTGCTGCCCTTCGGCTACGACGTCTTCACCATCGACATCCAATGGTACGAACCCAGCGCGTCGAGCTACACCTATAGCGACACGCCGCAACCGACATTGGACGGCTACGGCCGCCTGCTCCCCGCCCCCAATCGCTTTCCGTCGAGCGCAGGCGGCAAGGGGTTCGCGCCACTCGCCGCCGATGTGCATGCGATGGGCCTGCGCTTCGGGATCCACCTGATGCGTGGCATTCCGCGCCTCGCCGTCGAGCGCAACCTGCCCGTCTTCGGCACCCGCTACCGGGCGAAGGACATCGCCGACACGACGAGCATCTGCCCGTGGAACCCGGACATGTACGGCGTCGACATGACCCGCCCCGGCGCGCAGGCCTATTATGACAGCGTCTTCGCGCTCTACGCCGGCTGGGGCGTCGATTTCGTCAAGATGGACGACATGAGCCGCCCCTATGACGCGCACGCCCCGGAGATCGAGGCGGCACATGCCGCGATCCAGCGCACCGGCCGGTCGATCGTGCTCAGCCTGTCCCCCGGCGAGACGCCGGTGGCACGCGCCGACCACGTCCGCCGCCATGCGCAGATGTGGCGGATCAGCGACGATTTCTGGGACGAATGGTCGATGCTGGAGGCGCAATTCACAAGGCTGGAGAATTGGCACGCGGTCGACACCAGCGGCGGCTGGCCCGATGCCGACATGCTGCCGCTCGGCCAGCTCGCGCTCGGCGCCCGCGCGACCAAATTCACCCCCGACGAACAGCGCACGCTGATGACCTTATGGGCGATCGCCCGCTCGCCCCTCATCATGGGCGGCGACCTGCGCCACCTCGACGCCCCGACGCTGGCGCTGCTCACCAATCGCGCGGTGCTCGCGGTCAATCAGGCGAGCCGCGACAACCGCCCCCATTTCGTCGCCGACGGCACGCGCATCTGGTCGGCGCGCCCGGTGGATGGCGGAGGCGTCTACGTCGCGCTGTTCAATACGACGGCGAAGCCGATGGAGGTCGGCCTGCCACTCGCGATGCTGGGACTGCCGGCGACGGTGGCCGCGACCGACCTGTGGGCCGGACAGACGATCGGCCGGGCAACCCATCGCTTCACCCGGCCGATCCCGCCCCATGGTGCGGGGCTGTATCGATTGCAGCCCTGAGGGCTTATTTCTGGCAGGCGACGATCGCGGTGACGACCGAGATCGTTTCCTCCGGGTCGCGGACGCGCACCGTGTCGAGGCCGAGTTCCTTCGCGGGATAATCGTTGCCGCCCGGGAAGATCGCGTCGCCGATGAACATCATGCTGTCCAACGGAATGCCGCTCTCGTCACGCAGCTTCTTGAGGCCATAGGCCTTGTCGACGCCCTCGCGCGTGATGTCGATCGAGGTCGCGCCGCCCATGTTGATCGACAGGCCCGGCAGGCGCTGCTTGAGATCCGCCTGGATGACCTTGCGCTTCTCGAACTTGGGATCCCAATGCTCCTTCTCCTTGATCGGCGCTTCCTGGCCGAGCGCGGAGAAGGTGATCTGGCTGCCGCGATCCTCGATCCGCTCACCCCAGGTCTGTTCGGGGGTGAAGCCAGTCGCCTCGAGCGATTCGTCGAACGCCTTGAGGATCTTCGCCTTGGTCTCGTCGTCGAACAATTCGGCGTAGACCGGATTCCAGGCGCCGTCGCGATAGGTGTAGAGCTTGGTGCCGGTGGTCGGCATCAGCCACAGCTTCGACAGGTCGGCGCGCGCCGGCAGGCGGCTCGCCACCTGCTTCTGGAACTGCGGCCAGTCGCCGCCCGAGATCACCGCGACATGCGCCACGCCGAGCAGGTCGGCGAGCGCTTCGCCCATCGGTTCCTGCAGGGGCTGCTTGCTCTCGGCCAGCGTTCCGTCGAGGTCGAAGGCAACCAGTTGTTTCATGCAGCCACTCCAATGCGGGGAAAGATGATGGTGTCGATCGCGTGCGCGACGCCGTCCGCGTCATTGCCGCTCGTAACCTCATGAGCAATAGACTTAACCGGATCGGGCGCATTGCCCATGGCAATTGCGAGGCCGGCGCGTTCCAACATCGGGACATCATTATATTGATCGCCGAGCACCGCGACCGCGGCGAGCGGCTGGTCGAACGTCTTGGCGAGCGCGATCAACCCGTCGCCCTTGTTGGCTGCCAGTGCGGTGACGTCGAGATAATAGACCTGGCTCTGGACGATCGTCGCATCCGTGCCATGCGCCGCCTTGCAGCGTTCGGCGAGCGTGGCGAGCATCGCATGATCGTCGCTGACGAAGGTGATCTTGTCGACATGGTCGAGCAGATCGGCGAAATCGCTGGTGACGATCGGGTCCTGATTGGACGCGCGCCGCTCGCTGTCGACATGCGCGCCGACATCGGTCGAGGCATACCAGAGGTTGTCGGCGAAGACCCAAACGTCGACCGGACTGTCGGCGGCGATCGCCATCACGCCGCGCGTCACCGCCTCGTCGACGATATGATGCTCGGCAACGCTGCCGTCGCGGCGGAAGATGATACCGCCGTTGAACGCCGCCATCGGCGCGTCGATCGCCAGCGTCTCGGCGATCGGCAGGATACCCGACATCGGCCGCGCGCTGATCACGGTGAAGCCGATCCCCGCCGCCTCGAGCCGGCGCACCGCCTCGGTCGTGGCGGGAGTCAGCTTCTTCTGCTTGTCGACGAGCGTGCCGTCGATGTCGGACACGACCAGCCGGATCGGCGGACTCACTGCGGCATCTCGACATGGCCGCCGAAGCCGAAGCGCATCGCCGACAGCACCTTGTCGCCATAGGTATGCTCGACGCGGCTGCGATAGCGCGCGAACAGCGAGGCGGTGAGCACGTTGGCCGGCACTTTCTCCTCCATCGCCGCGTCGATCGTCCACTGACCCTCGCCCGAATCGGCGACGCTGCCCGAAAAGCCTTCCAGCTTCTCGTCCTTGGCGAGCGCGATCGCGGTGAGATCGAGCAGCCACGACGAGATGACGCTGCCGCGACGCCAAACTTCGGCGATGTCGGTCATGTTGAGGTCGAAACGTTCGTCCTCGGGCAATTTGTCGCTGTTCTTCGATTTCAGGATGTCGAAGCCTTCGGCATAGGCCTGCATCAGGCCATATTCGATGCCGTTGTGGATCATCTTGACGAAATGGCCGGCGCCGGCGGGGCCGGCGTGGATATAGCCCTTTTCGGCGCGTTCATCGACGACGTCGGCGACGCGGCCCGGCGTGCGCGCAATGGTGCCGAGGCCCGGCGCGAGCGCGTCGAAGATCGGGTCGAGCAGGTTGACCGTCTCGGTGTCGCCGCCGATCATCATGCAATAGCCGCGCTCCAGCCCCCAGACGCCACCCGAGGTACCGACGTCGACATAATGGACGCCCTTTTCGGCCAGCGCCTTGGCGCGGCGGATATCGTCCTTGTAGAAGGTGTTGCCGCCGTCGATGACGATGTCGCCGTCCTTCGCGCCTTCGCCGATCGCGCCGATCGTATCCTCGGTCGGGCCGCCAGCGGGGAGCATCACCCACCAGATCGCCGGGCTGTCGAGCTTCCCGCGCACGTCGTCGAGCGAATTGGCCGCCTCGGCGCCGTCCTTGGCGAGCGCCTGTACGGCGTCCGCGTTGCGGTCGTAGGCGACGATCTCATGCCCCGCCTGCATCAGCCGGCGCGCGATATTGCCACCCATGCGGCCGAGGCCGATCAGTCCGATCTTCATGCTTGCTGTCCTGCCGATTGTTATGATGCGTGATAAACGGGGCGGCGGCGTCGGAGTTGCGATGGGTCGCGAGACGCTGCGTTTCGCCGAAGGTCACCGGGCTTGTGCGGTCGGGCTCGGAGCATCTCAGCTTCCCACCCGTCACCCCGGACTTGTTCCGGGGTCCACCGGGCCGCGGGGGTTTCGCCCGAACCTCCAGCCGTTCTCCTCGCCGCGGAGTAGACCCCGGAACAAGTCCGGGGTGACGGTGGGATGGAGACCGCCGTCCCGGGCGACTGCGAGCGGGGTAACCGGGAGGATGAGCGGGTCGCCCCGCCCTGGATCAGGACGGGGCGGCGGGTCATGCCGTTGCCGGCTGCTTGGCGGCGATCGAGCCCAGCAGGTCGTCGAACGCCTTGGCGAAGGAGGCGACGCCCTGCTCGACCAGCGTATCGGTCACGCCGTTGAGATCGAGCCCGAGCCGTTCCGCCTCGGCGAGCACCCGGCGCGCCTCCTCGACGTCGGCGGTCAGCGTCTCGGCGACGGTGCCGCGCTCGCGGAACGCGTCCATCGTCGCGGGCGGCATCGTATTGACCGTGTCGCGGCCGATCAGCGTGTCGACGTAGAGCGTGTCGGGATAGGCCTTGTCCTTGACGCCGGTCGAAGCCCACAGCAACCGCTGCGGCTGCGCGCCCTTGGCGGCGAGCGCCTGCCAGCGATCCGACTTCTCGAAGTCGAGGAACCACTGATAGGCCATCTTGGCATTGGCGATCGCGACTTTGCCGCGCAGTCCCTTGAGCGTCTCCGCCTCGGGGTCGTTCTCGGCGACGCGGCGGTCGATCTCCTTGTCGATCACCGCATCGATGCGGCTGACGAAGAAGCTGGCGACGCTGGCGATCCTGTCGATCGGCTGCCCCTGCCGCACCCGCTCCTCGAGGCCGGCGGCATAGGCCTCGGCGACGCGGACATAAGCGTCGAGCGCGAACAGCAGCGTCACGTTGACGTTGATGCCCTTGGCGATCGTCGCGCTGATTGCGGGTCCGCCGGCGAGCGTGCCGGGGATCTTGATCATCAGATTCTCGCGATCGACCGCATGCCACAGCTTGCCGGCCTCGGCGATCGTCGCATCGGTGTCGTCGGCGATATAAGGCGACACTTCGAGGCTGACGTAACCGTCCTTGCCGGCGAGCCGGTCGTAGACGGGCTTGAGCGTTTCCGCCGCCGCCTTGATGTCCTGGATCGCCAGATGCTCGTAGCGGTCGATCGTCGCCGCGCCGGGATTCTCCTTATCGAAGGCGGCGAGCGTCGCGTCATAAGCATCGCCGTGCCCCATCGCCTTTTCGAAGATCGACGGGTTGGAGGTGACGCCGGTCAGGCTGTCCTCCTTCACCAGCGTCTCGAGGCCACCGGCCTCGAGGAACTTGCGATCGACGAAATCGAGCCAGACCGCGGTGCCCGCGGCGCTCAGGTCGTTGAGCTTACCCATTGTTGGTCTCCAGCATCTCACGGACCACCTTGACGACATTGTCGAGGGTGAAGCCGTATTTGTCCTGCAGCTTCGATATGGGGGCGGAGGCACCGAACGTCGACATGGTGATCGTGCGGCCCTTCAATCCGACATAGCGATGCCAGCCCATCTCGCCCGCCTGCTCGACCGCGAGCCGCGACGGCACCGACGACGGCAGCACGCTCTCCTTATACTCTTCCGATTGCAGTTCGTAGCGATACCAGCTCGGCATCGACACGACGCGGCTCTTCACGCCATCGGCGAGCAATTGCTCGTGCGCCTTGACGACCAAAGCCAGCTCGCTGCCGGTGGCGATCAGGATCACCTCCGGCGTGCCGTCGCAATCGGCGAGAACATAGCCGCCCTTCAGCGTCCCCTCGGCCGGCGCATATTTGCTGCGGTCGAGCGTCGGCAGCGCCTGACGCGAGAAGATCAGCGCGGTCGGACGGCTCGCATCCTCCAGCGCCGCACGCCAGGCATAGGCGACCTCGTTGGCGTCGCCCGGACGGATCGTGTCGAGCCCCGGGATCGCGCGTAGCGTCGCGAGATGTTCGATTGGCTGGTGGGTCGGTCCATCCTCGCCGACGCCGATCGAATCGTGGGTGAACACCCAGATGCTGGCGAGCTCCATGATCGCCGACAGGCGGATCGGCGCGCGCATGTAGTCGGCGAACACCAGGAAGGTCGAACCATAGCTGCGCAGGTGCGACAGCGTCATGCCGTTGACCACGCCGCCCATGCCATGTTCGCGGACGCCGAAGTGGAAGTTCTGGCCGCCGTAATTGCCGGGCTCGAACGACGCCGCGCCCTTGATGTCGGTCTTGGTCGACGGCGACAGATCGGCGGAGCCGCCGATCAGCCACGGCACCCGATTGGCGAGCGCGTTGAGCACCTTGCCGCCCGAGTCACGGCTGGCGAGACCCTTTTCGTCGGCGGGGAATTCGGGGATGTCCGCATCCCAGCCCTCGGGCAGCTGGTCCTTGAGCATCAGCTTCAGCTCGCCGGCAAGGTCGGGATAGGCCTCGCCATATTTAGCAAAATTGGCTTCCCATTCCTCGCGCAACCCGGTGCTGCGGTCGGCGAGTGCGCCCTTGAAATGCTCTGCGACGCCTTCGGGGACGTAGAAGTCCTTGTCCTCGGGCCAGCCATATGCCTTCTTGGTGGCGCGGACATTGTCCTCGCCGAGCGGTTCGCCGTGCGCCTTCTCGCTGCCCGCCTTGGGGCTGCCCCAGCCGATCACCGAATGGACGACGATGAAGGTCGGCCGGTCGTTGGTCGCCTTGAACGTCTCTATCGCCTTGGCGAAGGCCTTGGTGTCGTTGGCGTCGTCGAGATGGATGACGTTCCAGCCATAGGCCTGGAAGCGCAGGCCGACGTCCTCGTCGAACGCCAGCTCGGTGCCGCCCTCGATCGAGATATGGTTGCTGTCGTAGATCCAGCAGAGGTTCGACAGCTTGAGGTGGCCGGCGAGGCTGGCGGCCTCGGCGGCGACGCCCTCCATCATGTCGCCGTCGCCGCACAGCGAATAGACGTCATGGTCGAACAGCGTGAAATCGGGGCGGTTGTAGCGCGCGGCGAGCCAGCGCTCGGCGATCGCCATGCCGACCGAATTCGAGCAACCCGCACCGAGCGGCCCGGTCGTCGTCTCGACGCCGGTGGTGTGACGATATTCGGGATGGCCCGGGGTGCGCGAGGCGAGCTGGCGGAAGCCCTTGAGATCGTCGAGCGTCAGCGCTTGGCGGCCGGTCTTGTTGCCCTCGGCGTCGATCTCCTCGATGCCGGCGAGGTGGATCAGCGAATAGAGCAGCATCGACGCATGTCCGACCGACAGCACGAAGCGGTCGCGGTTCGGCCAGTCGGGCTTGGCGGGATCGTAGCGCAGGAATTGCGACCACAAGGTATAGCCGACCGGCGCAAGCGCCATCGGCGTGCCGGGGTGGCCGGAATTGGCCTTTTGTACCGCGTCCATCGACAGGGTGCGGATGGTATCGATCGTGAGGCGTTCCAGCGAACCGTCTTCGTGGATCGCGGTGTTGGTATCGGTCATGGGATTAAAGGCCCTCGCTCTTACCCTGCGTCGAACGCCTGCACGCCCGATCTGTTGCGGTTGGATCGGCCTTAGCGAGACTAATCGAGCCGTTCCAGCCGCGAAACGGTCCCATCCTGGGCAAAATAGGCGGCATCGACCTCGTCTAGGAACAGTCCGTGGCCGAGCACGCCGGCAATTCCGTCAAGCCAAGCCGCTGATTCGCGGGGATTTTGCAGGTCGATCCGGCAATCGACAATATTGTTGCCATTGTCCGTCACATACGGCCCGTCGGGGCCGGGACGCAGCACCGCCCCCTCCCCCAGTCGCGCCAGCAGCGAGGCGCGGGCGAACGGCAGGATCTCGACCGGCACGGGTGCGCCGGCGCCGATCGCGGCGACGCGCTTGCCGCCGTCGGCGATGACGACCATCCGGTCGGAGGCGGCGGCGACCACCTTCTCGCGCAGCATCGCGCCGCCGCCGCCCTTGATCGCGAAGAAGCGCGGATCGATCTCGTCGGCGCCGTCGATCGTCAGGTCGAGCCGCGGCACGTCGGCGAAGTCGAGCATGGCGATGCCGGCGCGGCGCGCGAGCGCCTCGCTGGCGCGCGAGGTGGCGACCGCGCGGATGCGCAGCCCCGCCGCGACGCGCGCGCCGATCGCCGCGATCGCATGCGCGGCGGTCGATCCGGTGCCCAGCCCGACCAGCATGCCGTCCTGCACCTCCTGTGCGGCGGCCGCACCGGCGCGCGCCTTTTCCGTGTCCGCGTCCATGCCGGCTCCTTTCCACACTGCGACAAATTGCGACATTAATAACATGGGTGTCGGGTTGCTTTTACGCCACGATCCCCGCCAATGGGCCAGCAAGAGCAACCAATCGCCATGGCCACGCATTGTCGCGCCGGTCACGGCTGCGCGAGTCGAGACACGAGCCGGGTGACATACTTGACCACATTATCCTTTCGGGGCCGCCGGCTAGGTGCCGGCGCCGCTACTGCCGTGGTCCTGCTGACCCTCGCCGCCTGCGGTGGCGGCGGCGAGTCGCAATCGAAGGGCAAGGGCGGCGCGGGTGGTCCCAACAAGGGGCCGACCACGGTCGGCTATGTCGTCGTCCAGCCGACCGACGCCGCGATGGTCACCGAACTCGCCGCGCGCACCAACGCCTATGAAAGCTCGGACGTACGGCCGCAGGTCAACGGCATCATCCGGCGCCGCTTCTTCACCGAAGGCTCGCTGGTGAAGCGCGGCCAGCCGCTCTACGAGATCGACCCGCGCCTCTATCGCGCCGCGGTCAACGAGGCGCAGGCCAATCTGCAGAGCGCGCGCGCCAATCAGGAAGCGCAGCGCGTCCAGGCCGAGCGCTACAAGCCGCTCGCCGCGATCCAGGCGGTCTCGCAGCAGGAATATACCAACGCCGTCGCCACCGCGCGGCAGGCGACCGCCTCGGTCGCGCAGACCGGCGCGGCGCTCGAGACGGCGCGGATCAATCTCAAATTCACCACCGTACCCGCGCCGATCACCGGGCGGATCGGCCGCTCGCTGTTCACCGTCGGCGCGCTCGTCTCGGCGAGCCAGACCGATCCGCTCGCGCAGATCCAGCGGCTCGACCCGATGTTCGTCGACATCCAGCAATCCGCCGCCGACATGCTCGCGCTGCGCCGCAGCCTTGCCCAGAACGGCGTGGTGCCGACGCGCGCGGTGGTGCGGCTCAAGCTGGAAGACGGCAGCGATTACGGCCAGACCGGCAGCGTCGAATTCTCCGAAGCGTTGGTCAACACCGAGACCGGCACGGTGACGCTGCGCGCCAGCATCCCCAATCCGCAGGGGCTGCTGCTGCCCGGCATGTTCGTGCGCGCCCGCTTCGCCCAGTCGATCAACCAGCGCGCCTTCCTGGTGCCGCAGGAGGCGCTGACCCGCGACGCCAAGGGCGCCGCGACGGTGATGCTGGTCGGACCGAACGGCAAGACGGTGCAGAAGCCCGTCACCGCCTCGCGAACGCAGGGCCGCTTTTGGGTGGTCACGTCCGGCCTGAATGCCGGCGACAAGGTCATCACGCAGGGGCTCAACAACCTGAAGCCGAACGCGCAGATCAAGGCGGTGCCGGCGAACAGCCCGCAGGTGGTCAAACCGCCGCAGGGCAAGGACGGCCAACAGGGTAACGCCCAAAGCAAGGCGGGCTGAGCCTGATGCCATATCCTTCCTCCGTTCGTGCCGAGCCTGTCGAAGCACGGGTTGCCGCAAGCGCGCGTTCCATTCGTGACGCTGCCCTTCGACAGGCTCAGGGCGAACGGTCTCTCATCACCGCGTCAGGCTGTGTCGTCCTATGATCAGCCGCATCTTCATCGATCGCCCGATCTTCGCCTGGGTGCTGGCGATCATCGTCATGCTCGCCGGCGTCGGCTCGATCCTCAGCCTGCCGATCGCGCAATATCCCGACGTCGCGCCGCCGCAGGTGTCGATCCGCGCCACCTTCCCCGGCGCCAATGCGCAGACGCTGCAGAATTCGGTGACGCAGATCATCGAGCAGCAGCTCACCGGCATCGACGGCCTGCTCTATTTCGCCTCGTCCTCGTCGAGCCGCGGCCAGGTGACGATCACCGCCACGTTCGAGAAGGGCACCGATCCCGACATCGCGCAGGTGCAGGTGCAGAACCAGGTGCAGCAGGGCGTCGCGCGCCTGCCGCAACAGGTGCAGCAGCAGGGCCTCGTCGTCCGCAAGTCGAACCCGGACAATCTGCTGATCGTCGGCGTCTATGACGAGACCGATCAGCGCACCAACATGGACGTGTCGGACTATCTCGTCTCGAACCTTCAGGACCCGCTCGGCCGCGTCCACGGCGTCGGCGACGTCAACGTCTTCGGCTCGCAATATGCGATGCGCATCTGGCTCGATCCGTCGCGGCTCGCCAGCTATTCGCTGATCCCCGCCGATATCAGCACCGCGATCCAGAACCAGAACACCGAGGTCGCGGCGGGCGAGGTCGGCGGCCTGCCCTCCGCGCCCGAGCAGATGCTCAACGCGACCGTCACCGCCCAGTCGCGCCTCCAGACGCCCGAGCAGTTCCGCCAGATCATCGTCAAGACGCTGCCCTCGGGCGCCACGGTCCGCCTGTCCGACGTCGCGCGGATCGAACTCGGCGCAGAAAGCTACGCCTCGGTCAGCCGCATCAACCGCCATCCCGGCGCCGGCATCGCCGTGCTGCTCGCCCCCGGTGCCGACGCGCTGGAAACGGCCGAGCTGGTCAAGGCGGAGGTCGCGCGTGTCGCCAAGACCTTCCCGCCCGGCCTCAAGGTGGCCTATGCCAACGACACCACCGCCTTCATCGAATTGTCGATCGAAGAGGTGGTCAAGACGCTGATCGAGGCGGTGATCCTCGTCGTCATCGTCATGTTCGTCTTCCTGCAGAGCTGGCGCGCGACGCTGATCCCGACGATCGCGGTGCCGGTCGTGCTGCTGGGGACGTTCGCGGTCTTCCACCTCGCCGGCTTCTCGATCAACACGCTGACGCTGTTCGGCCTCGTCCTCGCCATCGGCCTGCTCGTCGACGACGCCATCGTCGTCGTCGAGAACGTCGAGCGGCTCATGGAGGAGAATCCTGACATGAGCCCGCGCGAGGCGACGATCGAGTCGATGAACGAGATCACCGTCGCGCTGATCGCGATCGCGCTCGTCCTGTCGGCGGTGTTCCTGCCGATGGCGTTCTTCGGCGGCTCGACCGGCGTGATCTATCGCCAATTCTCGCTGACCATCGTCGCGGCGATGGTGCTGTCGGTGCTCGTCGCGCTGATCCTGTCGCCGGCGCTGACCGCCTCGCTACTCAAGCAGAAGTCGCAGGAGGCCGAGGAGGCGCAGGGCTTCAAGCGCCGCTTCCCGCGCGTCGCCGGCTGGGGGACCAAGGCGTCGACCTGGTTCAACACCAATTTCGAACGCGGCGTCGAGCGCTACACCAATGCGGTGCGCGCGGTCGTCGATCGCAAATGGCTGTTCCTGCTGATCTATCTCGGCGTGGTCGCGTTGCTGGCGATCCTGTTCCTGCGCCTGCCCACCGGCTTCCTGCCGACCGAGGATCAGGGTTCGGCGATAGTCCAGTTCCGCCTGCCCGCCGGCGCCACCCAGGCGCGGACGATCGAGGTGCAGAAGCAGGTCGAGAATTACTTCATCCAGAACGAAGGCAAGAACGCCTCGGTGCTGTTCACCGTCGCCGGCGGCGGCGGTGGCGGCGCGAGCGGCCAGAATACCGGCCAGGGCTTCCTCAACTTCGTCGACTGGTCGGAGCGCAAGGGCAAGGAGAATACCGCCGACGCGATCACCGGTCGCGCCTCCGCCGCCTTCCGTGGGCTGCGCGACGCGCAGGTGTTCGCGCTGGTGCCGCCGGCGGTCCGCGGTCTTGGCCAGTCCGACGGCTTCACGATGGAGCTGCAGAACACCGGCGGCCTGTCGCAGGACCAGTTCAACGCCGCGCGCGACAAGTTGCTGGCGATGGCCAATGCCGATTCGATGCTCGCCTCGGTGCGCCTCACCGAATTGCCCGACATCGCGACGCTACGCGTCGACATGGACCAGCAGAAGCTGTCGGCGCTCGGCCTGACGCAGAGCAACGCCAATAGCACGCTGACCACTGCCTGGGGCGGCCAGTACGTCAACGACTTCATCGACCGCGGCCGCGTCAAGCGCGTCTACGTCCAGGGCGATGCGCAATATCGCGCCTCGCCCGAGGACCTGAAGCAATGGTTCGTACGCGGCTCGAACGGGCAGATGGTGCCCTTCTCGTCCTTCGCCAGCACCGGCTGGGCGACCGCACCGACGACGCTGTCGCGGTTCAACGGCATCTCCTCCTATGAATTCCAGGGCTCGGCCGCATCCGGCAAGAGTTCGGGCGATGCGATGACGCGGATGGCCGAGCTGGCGTCGCAAATCCCCGGCACCTCAGTGAGCTGGGCCGGCCTGTCCTATCAGGAGCGTCTGTCCTCCGGTCAGGCACCGCTGCTCTACGGCCTGTCGATCCTCGTCGTCTTCCTGTGCCTCGCGGCGCTGTACGAGAGCTGGTCGATCCCCTTCGCGGTGCTGCTCATCATCCCGCTCGGGCTGATCGGCGCGATCGCCTTCGTCACGCTGCGCGGGCTGACCAACGACGTCTATCTCCAGATCGGCCTGCTGACGACGATGGGCCTCGCCGCCAAGAATGCGATCCTGATGATCGAATTCGCCGAACAGGCGGAGCGCAAGGGCGCGCGCGTCTTCGACGCCGCGCTGGAAGCCGCCAAGATCCGTCTGCGGCCGATCCTGATGACCAGCTTCGCCTTCATCTTCGGCGTGCTGCCGCTGGCGATATCGACCGGTGCCGGCGCCAACAGCCGCATCGCGATCGGTACGGCGGTCATCGGCGGCATGCTGTCGGCGACCTTCCTCGCGATCTTCTACATCCCGTTGTTCTTCGTGCTCGTCCGCCGCGGCGTCCGCGATGGCATCGCCAAGCTGCGCGGCCGCCCGACCGGCCATCAGGGCGGCAAGGAGGACAAGGAGCCCCCCGCCCCGCCGATGCCGCCCTGATGGC